>DASRUS010000305.1:0-3372 GCA_035687825.1 Myxococcota bacterium
CCACCTGGAAGGAGCCGTGGCGCGTCACCTCGAGGACGCCGTCCTGGAGGACGCCGCGCAGCTCGCCCCGCGTTCCCGTGATGCGGATCGTGCGCGTCTCGCGCGAGCCGTGCCCGTGCATCGCGAAGGTCGCGGTCGTGCCGCCCTCGAAGGCGAGCGCGACCACCTGGTGATCGGGCACGTCGTTGTCGCAGCGGTACACGCAGCGCCCGTAGACGCCCGTCTCGATCGCGCGCCGGCGCGCCTCCCGCGACGGGTCCGCGCTGACGTCGGTCCACGGCCACAGGCGCGCCACGCGCTCGTCGGGCTCCACGTAGAAGTGCACCGCGTCGTGGGGGCAGCTCGCCTGGACCGGGCAGCCGTCGCTGCAGCGCTCGGGCGCGCCCGCCGGGGCCGACTCGGCGCGGTAGTGGCGGAGCCCGCCGAAGGACGCGACCGAGCGCGCGGGGCTCCCCGCGAACCACGCGAGCAGGTCCAGGTCGTGACAGGTCTTGGCCAGCACGATCGGCGCGGCGATGCGGCGGTTGCGGAACTTCCCGCGTACGTAGGAGTGGGTCATGTGCCAGAAGGCGACGTGCTCCTTCATGTCGATCGTGACGAGGTCGCCGAGCGCTCCGCTCGCCACGACCTCGCGCACCTTCGCGTAGAAGGGCGTGTAGCGCAGCACGTGGCCCACCTGGAGGAGCGAGCCCGCGCGCTCCGCGGCCGCGACGAGCCGCACGCAGTCGGCGGCCTCGAGGGCCATGGGCTTCTCGAGGAGCACGTGGTAGCCGCGGGCGACCGCGGCGAGCACCGGCTCCACGTGCAGCGTGTCCGAGGTGGCGACGATCGCGACCGCGGCGCGCCGCGGCGCCTCGAGCAGCGGCTTCCAGTCGTCGAAGCAGCCCTCGGCGGGAAGCCCGTGCTGCGCGGCAAAGCCTTGGCGCCGCTCGGGATCGGGCTCCGCCACCGCCACGATGCGCAGGCGGTCCGGGTGCGCGAGCGCCCAGGCGCCGTAGGTGTAGCGACCCCGGTTGCCCGCCCCGATCAGGACCGCGTCCACGCCCATCGCCTGGCTCCTCCCGCCGCAGGGTCGTCCAGCGCGGCTATACTAGCGGCCTCCCATGCCGGACTCCGAGCTCGATCCGCTGATCCGCGCGCTCAAGATCGGCGGCTATCGGCGCCACATCCTCTTGTGCACGCACGGGGACTGCACCTCCGCGGAGCGCGCCGACGACTCCTGGCAGTTCCTGAAGCGGCGTCTGCGCCAGCTCGGGCTCGCCGACGCGGAGGGCGGCGTGTACCGGTCCAAGGTGGACTGCCTGCGCATCTGCCGCGACGGGCCGATCGCCGTGGTGTATCCCGAGGGTGTCTGGTACCGGGGCTGCACGCCCGAGGCCCTGGAGCGGATCATCCAGGAACACCTGGTGGGCGGACGCCCGGTCGCGGAGCTCGCCTTCGCGCACAACCCCCTCGTCGCGGCGTCCGCCCCCGACGAGGACGCCGGCGGGTGAGAAGCGCGCTGCTGCGCGGCCGCGATCACGTGGAGCTCGGGGGCGTCGCGGCGGAGGCGGAGGGCCAAGCCGCCCTCGCCCTCTCCCGGGGCGGCGCGCCCAAGACCTACGCCTACACCGACCCCAACGAGGACGCGGCGCTCTTCGCCACGGGTCCGGGTGGGACGCTCCTCGCGGTGGCCGACGGCCACGACGGCTTCGCGGCCTCCGAGCTCGCTCTCGATCATCTCCTGCACCAGCCCGCGGCGCAGTGGATCGCCGCCGAGGCCGTCGAGCCCGCGAGCTGGGAGCGGCACGCCCTCGCGGCGCTCCTCGACGCGAACGCGGCGATCCGCCGCGAGGTCGAGGGATCGCCGACGCCGCGCTCGTGCACGACGCTCTGCCTCGCGGTGGTGCGGCCGGCCGAGGGCCGGCTGCTCTTCGCCACCATGGGCGACAGCCACCTCTTCGCGGCGCGCGGCGACGGCGTCACCGACCACGGCGCGCGCGCCTCCCCGGGCACCCGGCGCCGGCTCGGCTCGTTCTTCCTGGGCTGGGGCGACGAGACCGAGACCTCGCTGCGCGACAAGTGCGTGATCGGGGTCGAGCCCCTGGCGGGATGCCGCGCGGTGCTCCTCGCCACCGACGGGCTCTCGGAGCGCCACGTGGGCGTGGCCGACGCGGCGGAGACCGTCGCGGCGTGCGTGGGGGCCGCCGCCCGGGCGGATCGCGACCTGCGCGCGCTCGAGGCCGCGCGCGGCGTGGTCGAGGCGGCGCTCGCGGCGCACGTGCGCCGGGGCGCCGGCGACAACGTCGCGAGCGCGGTGCTATGGCTCGAGTAGTCAGCCGAGGAGCTCCACCACGCGCTCGGCCAGCGCCGGCGCCGCGGTGAGGCCCGGCGACTCGATCCCGACCAGGTTCACGAGGCCCGGCAGCCCGCGCGCGGACTCCTCGCTCACCACGAAGTCGCGAAACCCCTCGCCGGGGCCGGCGAGCTTCGGGCGCACGCCCGCGAACTCCGGGGCGAGCCACTCCTCGCGGAGCCCGGGCACGAAGCGGTGCACCGCGTCGCAGAAACGCGTCGCCTTGCGCGCGTCCACGTCGAAGCGCGGCGCGTCCACGTACTCCGCGTCGGGGCCGAGGCGCACGCGTCCGTCGAGGTCGAGGGTCACGTGGACGCCGAGCCCGGCGCCCGCGGGCACGGGGTAGACGAGGCGCGTGAAGCGCAGGCCCGAGGCGGGCGCGAGGGAGAAGTAGTCGCCCTTGCACGGGTGGAGGCGCCAGCCGAGCGCGTCCACGTCGAGCCCCGCGAGGCGCGCCAGGCGCACCGCGTCCAGGCCCGCGGCGTTCACCACCGCGAGCGCGCGGATCGACTCGGTCTCCCCGGAGTCGCGGCGCGCGCGCACGCTCCAACCCCCGCCCGCGCGCTCGAGGCCCACGACCTCCGCGCCGCCCACCAGGAGCGCGCCGTGCGCCTCCGCCTCCGCGGCGAAGGAGAGCGCGAAGGCGCCCGCGTCCACGATCCCCGTGCGCGGCGAGAGGAGCGCCGCCCGCGCGCGCACGCAGGGCTCGAGGCGCGCCACCGCCCGGCCGTCGAGGATCTCGAGCCCGGGGGCGCCGTTCTCCCCGCCGCGAGCCAGGAGCCCCTCGAGGGTCCGCACCTCCGCGTCCTCCGTCGCGACCACGAGCTTCCCGAGCGCGCGGTGGGGGATCCCGAGGCGCGCGCAGCGCTCGTAGAGGAGCTCGCGCCCGCGCACGCAGGCGCGGGCCTTCCAGGATCCCGGCGGGTAGTAGAGGCCCGCGTGCACGACCTGGCTGTTGCGGCTCGTGATCCCGCGCCCGAAGCCGGCCTCGCGTTCGAGCAGCACGACGGAGCGGCCCGCGCGCGCCAGCGCCGCCG
>DASRUS010000306.1:0-8056 GCA_035687825.1 Myxococcota bacterium
GCCGCGCTGCTCCATGGCGATGGACTCCACCACCTTGGGCACGTGGAGCTGCTCGATGGTCTTGACCCCGAACGGGATCACCCGGAACACGACGCCCACGGTGCCGCGCTGCTGGAAGGCGTTCACGCGGAAGCGCCCGAGACCCGGGATGCTGTAGGCGAGGTCCGCCTCGCGCGCCTCTTCGAAGCGCTGCTTCTGCACCGGGTTCATGATCGAGAACGCCATGCGCTGGATGTCTTCCGGCAGCAGGCGTTCGCCGTTCTTGAGCGGCACGAGCGCGCCGTCCACGCGGAACATGGGCGGCAGCCCGGACTTCATGTGGATGTCCGACGCGCCGCCCTTGAGCGCGATCTTCAGGATCTCGTTCAGCTCGAGAGGCATGGCCGGCGAGCCCCCCTGTCCGCCGCGAGCGACAGCTCAGGGCTCGTTTCGACAGGCGCGGGGCGCTTCTTGAGGAATACCCCCGGGGGACCCTGAGCGGAGGAGGCCTCCGCCCAGGCCCCGAGACGCCGGGCCTACTCGATCTCCGCCTCCGCCTGGGGGGCCTCCACCTCGGATCCCTCCAGGGCGCCCTCCACGGGCACGCCGCGCTTCACGCCGCGCGCGGCGTAGACCGCCTCGGCGAGGCGCTCGCGCAGGTCCGGGTTCTCCTTGAGGAAGCGGCGCGCGGACTCGCGGCCCTGGCCCACGCGCTCGCCGCCGTAGGAGTACCAGGCCCCGCTCTTCTCCACGATCCCGGCGTCCACGCCGAGGTCGAGGAGGTCGCCCTCCCGGGAGATGCCCTCGTTGTACAGGATGTCGAACTCGGCCTGACGGAAGGGCGGCGCCACCTTGTTCTTCACCACCTTGACCCGCGTGCGGTTGCCCACCACCTCGTCGCCTTCCTTGATGGCGGCCACGCGGCGCACGTCGAGGCGCACCGAGGCGTAGAACTTGAGCGCGTTGCCGCCGCTCGTCGTCTCGGGGTTGCCGAACAGCACGCCGATCTTCATGCGAATCTGGTTGATGAAGATCACCGTGGCGTTCGACTTGGAGACGGTGCCCGCGAGCTTGCGGAGCGCCTGGCTCATGAGGCGCGCCTGGAGCCCCATGTGCTGGTCGCCCATCTCCCCCTCGATCTCGGCGCGCGGCACGAGCGCGGCCACGGAGTCCACCACCACGACGTCCACCGCGCCGGAGCGCAGCAGCACGTCGGTGATCTCGAGGGCCTGCTCCCCCGTGTCGGGCTGGGAGACGAGGAGATCCTCGATCTTCACGCCGAGCCGGCGCGCGTAGCTGACGTCGAGGGCGTGCTCCGCGTCGATGAAGGCCGCGACACCGCCCTTGCGCTGGATCTCGGCCACGGCGTGGAGCGCGAGCGTCGTCTTGCCGCTCGACTCGTGACCGTAGATCTCGACGACGCGACCGCGCGGGTAGCCGCCGACGCCGAGGGCCAGGTCGAGGCTCGGCGAACCGGTGCCGATCGCCTCGACCTCACGGTTCACGGCGTCCTCGGTCATCATGAGGATCGCTCCCTTGCCGAACTGCTTCTCGATGGTGGAGACCGCGAGCTCGATCGCCTTGCGCTTCGCGACGTCGCGGTCGCCGCTCCGGCCCGGGGACGGGCTCCGTTCACTCTTCGCCATGGTCGTCTTCTCCTTCGGTCGTTTTTGTGTCGGGGGAGACTCTGCTGCCGAGCGCGAGGCGCTCGAGAGGGGTGTGGCGCGCGCCCTGGGGAAGCAGCTGGCTCTGGAACAGGATCACCTCGCGGACGGGCGTCTCGGGCGCGGGGGGCGCGGACCCGGGCAGCGCGACGCGCGCGCCGCGCTCGCCGATGCGCCCGAGCGTGAGGTGCGCGCGGAACGGGCGGGCTTCCGCCGGGAATCCGGCCGCCGCGACGCCGCGCTCCACGGCCTCGGCCAGGGCCAGGAGTTGGCCCGCGGGCTCGAGGCCGAGGGCGACCACGCGCGGGCGGCGCGCGTCGGGGAAGAGGTACGGAGCACCGAGCCGGAGCCGGAAGGGCGCGACGGTCGCCACGGCGTCCCCGACGCTGCGCGCCAGGGCGGGAATCCCGTCGGGGTCCACGTCGCCGAAGAAGTGCAGCGTCACGTGATAGGTCTCCGGGCGCGCCCAGCGCACGCCCTCGGAGCCCCGCGCCAGGTCGTGGGCGAGGGCGGCCGCGGCCGCGCGCGCCGGCTCCGAGAGCTCCACCGCGAGGAACGCGCGGATCGCCATCCCGTGGACTCCTCGCTCATGGGCTCCTCCGCCCCCAGCGCGGGAGCGCGCGCTCGACGCCCAGGAGCGTGCGCCGCACCCAGTCGAGGCACGCCTGCGCCGTCACCATCCGGTGTCGGGCGCGATCGAAGGGGAACAGGAACTCCTGCGCCTCCGTGGCGCCCGCCCGGGCCAGCGCGACGAAGACGAGCCCGACGGGCTTCTCCGCGCTGCCCCCGGTCGGGCCGGCGATGCCCGTCGTCGCGACGCCGAGGTCGGCGCCGAAGCGCTCGCGCGCGCCCTCCGCCATGGCGCAGGCCACCGGCTGCGAGACGGCGCCGTGCTCCCGCAGCATCGCCTCGGGCACGCCGAGGAGCGCCGACTTCGCGGCGTTCGCGTAGGCGACGACGCCGCCCCGGAACCACTCGGACGCGCCCGGCACCGCGCTGATGCGCTCCGCGAGGAGCCCGCCCGTGCAGGACTCCGCCACCGCGAGGGTCTTCCCCGCGCGCTGGAGGAGATCGCCCACCACCGCCTCGAGCGTCGTCTCGCCCTCCGCGTAGACGAGCGGGCCGAGCCGGTCGCGGATCGCGTCGCACGTGCGCGCGAGCTTGCGCTCCGCCTCCTCCGCGCTCGCGCCGCGCGCCACCGGTCGCAGGTAGTTGTCGGGGAACGAGGTTCGGAAGCCGAGCACGACGTCGCCGTCGGCCGCCACGTCCGAGAGCAGATCGTCGAGGTTCGACTCCCCCATCCCGAAGGTGCGGAGCAGCCGTGCGCGGACCACCGCGCCGCCGGGCCGGCGCGCCGCGAGGCGCGGCAGCACCTGCTCGTCGAGCATGCGCTCGAGCTCGCGCGGCACGCCCGGCATGCAGAAGAAGAGCGTGTCCTCGACCTCGAGCAGCGCGCCCGGCGCGGTGCCGATGGGGTTCGGGAGCACCTCGGCACCCGCGGGGAACCAGGCCTGCTTCTCGTTGTTCGGCGCCATCTCGCGCCCGAAGCGGGCGAAGAACTCGCGGATCGCCGCGAGCGACGGCTCGTGGAGCACGAGCTCGAGCCCGAAGCTGTCGGCCAGGACCTTCATCGTGAGGTCGTCGCGCGTGGGGCCGAGGCCCCCGGACACGAGCACGACGTCGCTTCGCCCCGCCGCACGCCGGAACGCGTCGGTCATGTCGGCCGGGTCGTCGCCCACCGAGACGTGCCAGCGCGTCTCGATGTCGAGGGAGAGGAGCTTTTCCGAGAGGAGCGACTTGTTGGAGTCGAGGATCTCCCCGCGCAGGAGCTCGTCACCCACGGTGAGGATCTCGGCCTTCACCCGATCTGCACTCCCTCGCTCGCCGCCGACCCGAACGGGGCGGCGATCCAGCCGATCTCGCCCAGGAGCCACATCCCGCCCGCGAGCACGAGGGCGGCGAGCGCCCCGGCCAGGAGGTCGTCCGCCACGACGCCGGCCCCCCCCGGCAGGCTCCGCTCCGCCCAGCCCACGGGCCCGGGCTTCCACACATCAAACAACCGGAACGTGACGAATCCGGTCACGACCAGCGCGACCCATGCGAGAGGCGGCAGCGCGCCGGCGAAGGTGAGGGGCGCCAGGGCGACGATCTGGCCCGCCACCTCGTCGATCACGATGCGCCCGTCGTCGTGGCGCCCCGTGGCTCGCTGGGTCACGCCTGCGGCCCAGATCGCGAGCCCGGCGATCGCGGCCGCGACGAGGGCGTAGGCCGGAAACGGGGCCCCGAGCAGGGGCAGGGCGAGCGCGACCCCCAGGGCGGAGCCGAAGGTCCCCGGGGCGAACGGCGCGAAGCCCAAGCCGAAGCCCGTGGCGAGGACTCCGGCCAGGGAGCGCGGGGGGCGTTTTTCCTGCGCGTCGGGTAGCTGTATGGCGTTTCCGCTCGGGACCGCGGAGGATCTTCGGCCTGGGCTCGGGCACCGGTGGGGGGAACCGCTGCCGCAGACCGGCATTATGCATCAGACCCGTCGCGGTTGCCCGCGGCCGTGCAACTGTTCGAGAAACCGAGCGAAATCCGACGAGGTCGATCAAGGGTCCAGCTCGGCCGGTCGATGAGGGAGGCGGGGGACGAGCCCCGCGAGTGAGCCATGGACGAGCCGAGCGCCCGGGCAGGAGAGACTTCGCGCACCGCGTCCGACGTGGCGAGCCTGCTCGTCGAGCTCGGCCGCGCGCTCAAGGCCCGACGCTTCTACCCGGAGGGCGACCGCCGGCTGGGGGAGATCCTCCAACGCGGCTGGCGCGCGCTCCGCACCGAGCTCGAACGCTCCGGTCCCCTCGAGCTCGAGGTGTGCGAGGGAAGCGTGCGCTTCGCGGGCGCGAGCCTCGGACGGGGCGTCCTCGACGAGCTCGCCCGCGAGCTCGCCGCGCGCGAGCTCGGCCGCCTCCGCTTCACCGGCGCGCCGGAGGCCGCGGACTTCGCGGCCCTGGTCGAGATCCTGACCGTCGAGCCCGACCGCCTCGCGCGCGCCGGAGGAGCGGGCCGCGCGCTCGAGCGGCGCACGGGCGGGCGGATCGCCGCGGGCGCGGCCGTGCGCGACGCGCGGGAGGAGACCCCGGCGCAGGACGCTGCGACCGCGCGCGAGCCCTTGCCGGAGGACGAGCTCGGCGAGCTCGCGTTCGCGACGGACGCGGGTGAGACCGAGGCGGAGGATCTCGAGCTGGAGGTCCTCGACTCGGAAGTCGCCCTCGAAGAGATCGAGCTCGACCCGGAGGAGTCGCCCTTCGAGTCGCTCCTCGCGGAGTTCGAGGAGTGCGAGGGCAACGCGCCCTACGCCCGGCTCGGGGAGCGGATCGTCGAGCTCGCGCGCGAGCTCGCGCGAGGCGGCAGCTTCGACGAGGGCTACCGGGCGATCGTCACGTTCTGCGCCCACGCCGGCGACGAGCGCAAGCGCAATCCGCATCACCGCGAGACCGCGACCCTGCTCCTGGGTCAGCTCGTGCGCGGCGCGCATCTCGCGGACCTCATCCAGCGCGCGAGCGACGCCTCGCCCGAGACGAGCCTGCCCGCGGCGCAGGTCCTACTCCACCGGGGCGAGCCCGTGGCGGGCGAGCTCCTGCACGCGGTCCACGTGGAGCCGGACGCCGGGCGACGGGAGCGGCTCGCGGGCATCCTCGTCTCCCTCGGCGAGCGGGCCGCACAGCCGATCCTCGAAGCGCTCGACGGGAGCGACCCCAAGCTCGCGCGCAGCGCGGTGCGCCTCGCAGGCGAGCTCCAGAACCCCCGAGCCGCGGCGCGTCTGGAGCAGCTTCTCGTCCAGGGTCCCACGGCGCTGCGCCCGGACGCCGCCCGCGCCCTCGCCCGCCTCGGCGCGCCCGAAGCGTTCCAGGCGCTCGCGCGGGCCGTCGAGAGCTCGACCCCCGACGTGGCGAACACGGCCGCGCTCGCGCTCGCGGCGACGGGAGAGAAGCGGGCGCTCGCACCCCTCGTCCGAAGCCTGCGGCGCGCCCTCGCCAAGGGGCAGGTCGAGAGCGCGCGCGAGCTGATCCGCGCCCTCGGTCGCCTCGGCCGCGCCGAGGCCGCGCCGGAGCTGGCGGAGCTCCTGCGACAGCGGAGCCTCTTCCAGCGCGGGAGGCTCCGCGAGCTCCAGGCGGCCGCCGCGGCGGCGCTCGCGAAGCTGCCCGGCGACGTGGCGTACGGCGCCCTGGCCCAGGCGGTGCGCAGCCGCGACGAGCGGATCCGCCGGGCGGCCCAGGACGGACTCGACCGGCGCGCAGCACCGGGTGCCCCCGAGGACGCTGTTCCGGGAGCGCGCCCCGCCGGGCGGGCGGACCCCGGGCGCGGCCGGTAGCCTCGTCGAGACATGCGGGTTCTCGGCCTCGATCTCGGGCGCCGCCGCATCGGGCTCGCCCTCTCGGATCCGAAGGGCGTGATCGCCCTCCCGGCCGGAGCGCTGCAGCGACGCGACCTCGCCAGCGACCTCGAGTCGCTGCGCGCGTTCGCGGTGGAGCGCGAGGTCGAGCGCATCGTCGTGGGGCTGCCCATCCACATGAGCGGCCGCGTGGGAACGGAGGCGGCGGCTGCGCAGTCCTTCGCGCGCGCCCTCGCGGGGGCGACGGGTCTCCCCGTGGACACGCTCGACGAGCGCTGGACGACGGTCGAGGCCGAGCGCGCGCTGCGCGCCACCGGGCTCAAGGCCCGCCGCCGGCGCGAGGTCGTGGACTCCGTCGCCGCGACGATCCTGCTGCGCACCTACCTCGCCCGCCTCGCGAACGAGGCGAGCCGCGAGGAGCCCGCCGGGTCATGAACGCGACGCGCCGCAGGCTCGCGCTGGCCGGGCTCGGCGTCGCGCTCGGCCTCGGGCTCGGCGTCGGCCGCTCCCTGGGGCCCGCCGCCGAGGGCGGGAGCGAGGTCGTGTTCGTGGTTTCCCCCGGCGCGCCCCTGGGCCGGGTGGCGCGCGACCTCGAAGCGGAGGGTCTCGTGCGCAGCCGGCTCGCCGTGGAGGCATTGGGGCGTCTGCGCGGCGTGGCGGACGAGCTGCGCTCCGGGGAGTACGCGCTCTCGGCCAGCCTCTCGCCCGCGCAGATCCTCGCGCGGATCGTCGAGGGTCGCGTGCGCACCCTCGAGGTCGTGATCCCGGAGGGCTTCACCGCCGCGGAGATCGCGCGGCGACTGGACGACGCCGGGCTCGCGGACGCCGAAGCGTTCCTCACCGTGGTGCGCGATGCGGAGCTGCCCGCGGCCCTCGGCGTCGAGGGCGAGTCGCTCGAAGGCTACCTCTTCCCCGAGACCTACCACCTCGCGCGGGGTCTCGATCCCCGGGAGATCGCGCGGACCTTCGTGGCGGAGTTCCTGCGCGCGTGGCCGTCGCTCGAGCCCGACGCGCGCGCGCGCGGGCTCTCGATGCGCGAGACCGTGACCCTCGCCTCGATCGTGGAGAAGGAGACCGGCGCCCCGGACGAACGCCCGCTCATCGCGTCGGTCTTCCACAACCGGCTCGCGCGACGCATGCGCCTCGAGTCGGATCCCACCACGATCTACGGCATCCCGGACTTCGACGGCAACCTGCGGCGCACGGATCTCGAGGACGCGAAGAACCCGTACAACACGTATCGGATCCCGGCGCTCCCGCCGGGACCCATCGCGAACCCCGGGCTCGCCGCGTTGCGGGCGGTGGTGGAGCCGGCCGCTTCCGACTATCTGTACTTCGTGTCGCGCAACGACGGCAAGCACATCTTCTCGCGCAGCTACGCGGACCACACGCAGGCCGTGCACCGCTACCAGAGGAGTCGGCCATGAGCTCGGACGCGGAGACCCCGCACCACTTCTACGGGTCGCGCCTGCCCGAGCAGTTCAACCGGGCGCTGCGCGAGCAGGAGCGCCGGGTGGAGGCAGCGCAGCGCCTCCTCGACGGCATGCGCGCCGTCCGCGCCACGATCCGCATCGAGGTGCGCGGTGAGGGCGGCGGCACCTTTTTCCTGAACGTCGAGCGCGGCGTGATGGCGGCGGGGGACTCTCCCGCGCAGCCGCCGTTCCTGGCCGTGATCCAGGACCGCGCCGCCTTCGAGCGACTCGCGCGCGAGGCGGGCGATTCGGCGCTCGGCATGCTCGGCGGCCTCTCGGGCCTCGCCGGCGAGATGAAGCTCACCCAGGCGCGCATCGACAACCTGAAGGGGGTACGCGGCAGCCTGCACTTCGAGGTGACGGGCGCGGACGGCTTCGCCCTGCTGACGCAGTTCGGCGACGGCCCCGTGGCCGACCCGCCCACCACCACGATCCGCGTGGACCCCGAGACCTACGCGGCGCTGCGCAGCGGCGCGCTGGATCCGCAGCAGGCCTTCATGAGCGGCAAGATCCAGGTCGAGGGCGACATGCAGCTCGCGATGCAGCTCGCCCTGGCGGCGCTCTCGCCGGATTGA
>DASRUS010000307.1:0-3782 GCA_035687825.1 Myxococcota bacterium
CAAGGGAAGCTCCGCCGCCTCCCCTTCCCGCCAATGCCAGCCCGCATCGCTCCACCACTCGCGGCGCGCGTAGCCCCCCACCTCCACGAACTCCGCGTACTCGGCCTGCGTGACGGCCGCGCGCGCGATGGCGAACGGCGCCACCTCCACCGCGTGCGCCCACTTCTCGTTGTCGAAGACGAAGGGATCCTCCGGCCTCGCGCCGAGGGAGAAGCGACCGCCGGGCACGCGCGCATCGCCGAGGGCGGCGGATCCCGCGCCGGCGTCCTGCCCGGCGCCCGGACTGACGCCCCCGAAGCCGAGCTTCGGCGGGGCATACCCCAGCGTCTGCCGCGTATACGTGAAGGCCTCCGTGTGCATGTCCTCGTGGAACACCGTGAGGAGCACGAAGTAGCGGAGCTTCGCATTGGGATCCCCCGCGTCGAGCCGCTCCAGGACGCGGTCGCGCACGGCGCGCACGTACGCGAAGGTCTCCTCTCGCGCTGGCAGGGCAAGATCCCAGCGCGCGTCGTGGGCGATCGCGATGGAGTCCCAGAGCGCGTCGGCGTCGGCGCGGATCGGCGGCGCGCCGAGGGCGTGGCGCAGCACCCAGCGCTCCTGGAACCACGCCACGTGCCCGATCTCCCAGAGCAGCGGATTCACGATCGCGAGGCGGGGGCCGAGGAGCTCCTCGTCGGAGAGATCCGAGACGAGCTCCAGGCTGCAAGCCCGCGCGTCGCGCACCCACTCCGCGAGCGCGGCGCCGCGCGTCGGGAAGGCCGCGTCGCGATTCACCCCGTGACCGCCCCCTCCGCCGCGCTCGAGACGAGCGTCGCGAACTTCGCGAGCACGCCGCTCCGATAGCGCGGAGCGGGCGCCCGCCACGCGGCGCGCCGGCGCGCGAGCTCGGCCTCGTCCACCTCGATCGCGAGCACGCGCGCCTCGGCGTCGATGCGGACCGGGTCGCCCTCGCGCACGAGGGCGATCGGACCGCCCACCTGCGCCTCGGGCGCCACGTGGCCCACGACGAGGCCGTAGGTCCCGCCGGAGAAGCGGCCGTCGGTGACGAGCCCGACGGCGTCGCCGAGGCCCTTGCCGATGATCGCGCTCGTGGGCGCGAGCATCTCGCGCATGCCCGGGCCGCCCTTGGGACCCTCGTAGCGGATCACGAGCACGTCGCCGGGCCGGATGCGGTCGCCGAGGATCGCCTGGAGCGCCGCTTCCTCCGAGTCGAAGACGCGCGCGGGTCCGGTGATCTTCAGGCTCTTCAGCCCCGTGATCTTCGCGACTGCTCCCTCGGGCGCCAGGTTCCCGCGCAGGATCGCGAGGTGGCCCTGGGCGTAGATCGGCTTGTCCAGGGGCACGACCACGTCCTGGCCCTGGGGCGGACGCGAGGGGACGCCGAGCAGGTTCTCCGCGATCGTCTTCCCCGTGACGCTGAGGCAATCGCCGTGCAGGAGCCCCGCGTCGAGGAGCATGCGCATCACGAGGGGGATCCCGCCGACGCGGTGGAGATCGGTCGCGACGTAGGGCCCCGAGGGCTTCAGGTTGCAGACGACGGGGGTGCGCTCGCGGATCTTCTCGAAGTCGTCGAGCGCGAGAAACACCTCGGCCGCGTGCGCGATGGCGAGGAGGTGCAGCACGGCGTTCGTGGAGCCGCCCACCGCCATCACGACGGCGATGGCGTTCTCGAAGGCCTCGCGGCTGAGCATGCGCCGGGCGCCGATGTCCCGGGCCACGAGCTCCACGAGCGCGCGACCGCTGGCCGCGGCGCTCTCGGCCTTCTCCGCGTCCTCGGCCGCCATGGTGGACGAGCCCGGCAGGCTCATGCCCATGGCCTCGAACGCGCTCGACATGGTGTTCGCGGTGTACATGCCGCCGCAGGCTCCCTTGCCCGGGCAGGCGCGGCGCTCGATCTCGACGAAGTCCGCGCGCGACAGGCGGCCCGCGCTGAGCTCTCCCACCGCCTCGAAGGGCGACACGACGGTGAGGTCCTTCCCCGCCCAGCGGCCGGGCTTGATCGTCCCCCCGTAGACGAAGACCGCCGGGAGGTCGAGGCGCGCCATGGCGATCATGGCGCCGGGCATGTTCTTGTCGCAGCCGCCCACGGCGAGGATCCCGTCCAAGCTTTGACCGCGGCAGACGGTCTCGATGGAATCCGCGATCACCTCGCGCGAGACGAGGGAGCACTTCATGCCCTCGGTGCCCATGGAGATCCCATCGGAGATGGTGATGGTCCCGAAGGTCTGGGGCATGGCGCCCGCGGCGCGGATCGCGCCCGCGGCGAGGGCGGCGAGCTCGCCCAGGCCCGCGTTGCACGGCGTGATGTCGCTCTGGCCGTTCGCGACGCCGACGATGGGCTTCCCGAAGTCCTCGTCGCGGAAGCCCACGGCGCGGAGCATCGAGCGGTTCGGCGCGCGCTCGTCCCCCTCGGTCACGGTCCGGCTGTGGCGGTTCAGGCCCCGGCGGTCGTCGGCCATGCGGCTCCTCCCGCCCGCGAGTGTATCGGGTCTTTCGCGCCGACGAGCGGGTCGTCATACTCCGCCCTCCGCCCATCCGACCCCAGAGGATCCGTGCCGTTCAGCAGCCTCCGGCTCCACGCCGATCTCCTCAAGGGCCTGCGCGAGCTCGGCTTCGCCCGGCCGACGCCGATCCAGGCCGAGGCCATCCCGCCGGGGCTCGCCGGCCGCGACGTGCTCGCCTCGGCCACGACCGGCAGCGGCAAGACGGCGGCGTTCCTGCTCCCCATCCTCCACCAGCTCGTCGGTCGGCCCCGCGGCACCACGCGCGCCCTCGTGCTGACGCCCACCCGCGAGCTCGCCGCCCAGATCGTGGAGGACCTGAACGACCTGGCGGTACACACGCCCGTGACGGGGGCGGCGATCTTCGGCGGCGTCGGGATGGGGCCCCAGGAGCACGCGTTCCGGAGCGGAGTCGACGTGCTCGTCGCCACGCCCGGGCGCCTCCTCGATCACTTCCGGCATCCCTACGCGAAGCTCGGCGGCCTCGCGCACCTCGTGCTCGACGAGGCGGACCGGATGCTCGACATGGGGTTCCTCCCCGACATCCGCCGCATCCTGCGCCACCTCCCGGCGCGGCGACAGACGCTCTTCTTCAGCGCCACCATGCCCGAGCCGATCGGCGCCCTGGCGCGCGAGATGCTCCGCGACCCCGCCACGATCCAGCTCGCCCGCCAGGCGGCGCCGGCGGTCGGCATCACCCACGCGGTGTACCCGGTGGCGGCGGAGCTCAAGTCGGCGCTCCTCGTCGCGCTCCTGGAGCGCGGCGAGGTCCGCGACGCGCTCGTCTTCACGCGCACCAAGCACCGGGCCGACCGCGTCGCCGCGTATCTCGAGCGTCACGACGTGAAGGTCGCGCGGATTCACGGCAACCGCTCCCAGAGCCAGCGCACCCTGGCCCTCGCCGGCTTCAAGAGCGGCAAGTACCGCGTGCTCGTGGCGACCGACATCGCGGCCCGGGGCATCGACGTCCAGGCGCTCGGCCACGTGGTGAACTTCGACGTGCCGGCCGTGCCCGACGACTACGTCCATCGCGTTGGCCGGACCGCGCGCGCGGAGGCGATCGGCGACGCCTTCACGTTCGTCTCGCCGCAGGAGGCGGAAGACTTCGGCCGGATCGAGCGCGCCATCGGCAAGCGCCTGCCGCGCGTGATGCTGCCCGATTTCGACTACGACCGGGCGCCGGAGCGCCTCGAGCTCTCCCGGGGAGAGCGCTTCGCGGCGAGGCGCAGCGCGCCGCGACCCGGATCCCGGCCCGCCGCGCCGGGGGCGGGCACCCGCCCC
>DASRUS010000308.1:0-6704 GCA_035687825.1 Myxococcota bacterium
TGGAGCACCTCGAGATCCCCCTCGCGGACGGCGGCTGGCTCGCGGCGCGCCTGTGGCTGCCCGAGGGCGCGGAGTCCGCGCCGGTGCCGGCCCTCGTCGAGTACATCCCCTACGGCAAGCGCGAGGGCACGCGGCAGCGCGACGATCGCATGCACGGCTGGTTCGCGGGCCACGGGTACGCGGTGCTGCGCATCGACCTGCGGGGCTCGGGGGAGTCGGACGGGCTGCTCCTCGACGAGTACCTGGAGCAGGAGCTCGCGGACGGCTGCGAGGCGATCGCGTGGATCGCGTCCCAGCCCTGGTGCACGGGCGCGGTGGGCCTCATGGGCAAGTCGTGGGGAGGCTTCAACGCGCTCCAGATCGCGGCGCGCCAGCCCCCGGCGCTGCGCGCGATCGTGACGGTCTGCTCCACGGACGACCGCTTCGCCGACGACGTCCACTACATGGGCGGCTGTCTCCTGAACGAGAATCTCGTCTGGGGCGCGGTCTTCTTCCAGCTCGCGGCCCAGCCCCCGGACCCGGCGCTCGTGGGCGGGCGCTGGCGCGAGCTCTGGCTCGCCCGGCTCGCGCACGCCCACCCGTTCCCGGCGACCTGGCTGCGCCACCCCCACCGCGACGCCTACTGGAAGCACGGCTCGGTGCGCGAGGACTACGCGAGTATACGCTGTCCGGTGTATGCCGTGGGCGGCTGGGCGGACGGCTACACCAACGCGATCCCGCGGCTCCTGGGCGGCCTGCGCGTCCCGCGCAAGGGCCTGATCGGCCCCTGGGGCCACCAGTACCCCCACGAAGGAGCGCCCGGCCCCGCCATCGGCTTCCTCCAGGAGGCCCTGCGCTGGTGGGACCACTGGCTGCGCGGGGTCGACACGGGGGTCGCGGGCGAGCCCCGGCTTCGGGCCTGGCTGCCCGAGGGCGCGGAGCGCGGCGCGGCGGGGAGCTCCCGTGGGCGCTGGGTGGCGGAGGAGTCCTGGCCGTCGCCGCGCCTGGCCCCGCGCCGCTTCGCGCTGAATCCCGGGCGGCTGGACGAGCACGCGGCGCCGGAGCGCGCCCTCGAGGTGCGCTCGCCCGAGACCACGGGCTCGGCCGCGGGGAGCTGGACCGGCTTCGGCGCGGCGCGCGATCAACGCGAGGACGACGCGCGCTCCCTCGTCTTCGACTCCGCGCCGCTCCGGGATCGCCTCGAGATCCTCGGCGCGCCGGTGGTGGAGCTCGAGCTCGCCTGCGACGCGCCCGTGGGCATGGTGGTCGTGCGCCTGTGCGACGTCTCGCCCGACGGCGGGTCCGCGCGCGTGAGCTACGCGGTGTTGAACCTCGCGCACCGCGAGAGCCACGAGCATCCCGCGCCCCTCGAGCCCGGGCGGCGCGTCCGGGTGCGCGTGGTGCTGTGCGACGCGGCGCACGCGTTCGCGCCCGGCCAGCGCCTGCGCGTGGCGGTCTCGAACCGCTGCTGGCCGCTCGTGTGGCCGCCGCCCGCGGCCGCCGCGCTCACGCTCTACACGGGATCGAGTGGCCTCGAGCTGCCCGTGCGCCCGCCGCACGCCGCGGACGACGCGCTGCCCCCGTTCGCGGAGCCCGAGGGAGCGCCCACCGAGGAGTACACGGTGCTGCGCTCGTTCCCGCCCGAGCGCCGCGTCGAGCGCGACCCCCGGACGGGCGAGACCTTGGTCACCGCGCGCTTCGGCGCCGACGACGCGGGCCAGCTCGCCCGCGCGCGCCTCGACGCCATCGACCTCGAGGGGGGCGACGCGATGACGCTTCGCTACGCGATCCGCGACGACGACCCGCTCTCGGCCCGCGCCGAGATCGCGCAGACCACCGAGCTCCAGCGCGGGGAGTGGTCGGTGCGCATCGAGACGCGGCTCGAGCTCTCGTCCTCCGCCACGGCCTTCCGCCTGCGCGCGAGCCTCGCGGCCTTCGAGGCTGCGAAGCCCGTCTGCGAGCGGAGCTGGGACGAGGAGATCAAGCGGGAGTTGATCTGAACCCGCTTCCCGTCGTCGCCTCGAGGCGACGGCCTCTCGGATTGAAGATTTCCGACGCCATCCAGCCCCGCTTCTGGAGGAAGAAGCGCAGCGAGGTCGCGAGCACGCCGAGCCCGTACTTCACCGAGCGGCGGAAGTTGATGGAGCTGGCCTCGGCGAAGTACGCGGCCGGGCAGCTCACCTCGCCCACCTCGAAGCCCGCGAAGAGGATCTGGGCGAGCATCTGGTTGTCGAACACGAAGTCGTCGGAGTTCTCGAGCAGCGCCAGGCTCTCCAGCACGCGCCGCGAGAAGGCGCGGTAGCCCGTGTGGTACTCGGAGAGCTTCGCCCCGCAGAGCAGGTTCTGGGCCAGGGTGAGCGCGCGGTTCGAGATCCACTTGTAGAGGGGCATGCCGCCGGTGCGGGCGCGTCCCCCCAGCACCCGGGACCCGAGCACCACGTCGAAGGGCCCGTCCGTGATCATCCCGATCATCGCGGGGATGAGCTTCGGCGTGTACTGGTAGTCGGGGTGGAGCATCACGACCACGTCGGCGCCGAGGCGCAGGGCCTCGGCGTAGCAGGTCTTCTGGTTGCCCCCGTAGCCCCGGTTCTCGGTGTGGACCAGCGTGCGCAGCCCGAGGGTGTGGGCGATGGCCACCGTCTCGTCGTGGCTCGCGTCGTCCGTCACCACCACCTCGTCCACCAGGTCGAGGGGGATCTCCCGGTAGGTGCGCTCGATCGTCTGCGCCGCGTTGTAGGCGGGCATCACGACGACGATCTTCTTCCCGTGGAACATCTGGGGCTGGTATCCTGGTCCGCGCCGCGTTGCGACGCTGCTTTCCCGCGCCCGGGTGGCGAAACGAGGTAGACGCGGGCGACTTAAAATCGCCTGGCCACGGCCGTGCAGGTTCGACTCCTGCCCCGGGCACCCCGCTCCTAGCCCGCGAGCGGCGAGCCGCGCAGCCGCGAGCGGACCTCCTCCTGCGCGAGCAGCTCCTCGAGCGCGGCGCGATCGAGGAGCGTCGTGCGCTGGTACGCGAGCCCCGGCCGCTCGAGCTCGACCCGATAGATCTCCCTCGGGTTCGTGAACACACGGCGGATGCGGAGCCCGTCGCTCCCCGCGTCGACGATCTCGTCGCGCAGCGAGCGCACGATGCGGCGCACGCGGCGCGCGCTGCGCAGCGCGGGATCGAGCACCGCCTCGAACGAGCGGTTGCGGCTCAGGTGTCGGAAGCGGCCCCGGGGACTCATGGCGCGCCCGAGCATACCCTCGGTGGCGGCGCGGCTTCAAGCGCGTCGCGACGCGGGCGCACGCTCAGACGCTCGCGCCGCCGAGCCAGCGCTCGAGCGGGGCGCGCTCCTCGGACGAGAGGCCCAGGAACTCGACGCCGCAGCCGGCCTCCAGCACGCCGTCGTGCAGGACGACGCTGCGCGACCAGGCGATGCGGCCGAGCGTCTCGAAGGCCTGCCCGTCGGGAAGCTCGAGCTCGAGCAGCACGCGGCTGCCCGGCGCGAGCGGATCCGCGGTGCGGAGGCACGCGCCGCCCGCGGAGACGTTCGCGCATTGCTCGCGGGTGGCGCGGAAGAACGGCGCGCCGCTGCGGTCGCGTTCGGGATCGATGCTCGTGAGCCGCACCGCGAGCTCGAGCGCGACCCGCGGGTGGCGGCGTTGCGACGCGCTGGAATCGCCCATGACCTTCCCCCCCGCGGCCTTCATCGGCCGGCGCGCCGGGCCGCTCAAGCCTCCTCCGGCGGGGGTCGAAGAGGCAGCGGGGGCCGACGCGAGACGGCTCGCCGGTGGGGGGAAGCATGGGGCAGGGCGCCCGGTCGGTGGCGGGACGCGTGCTCGAGCCCGACGACGCGCTGCGCCGGCAGCTCGGCCTCGAGGCGGGCGAGTCGGTGCGGGTGCTCGACGCGGGCGTGCGCACGATCCTGCTCGAGCGCACGGGAGGGCCGGCCTGCGCGGCGCTGCCCTGGGATCACCCCCTCGTCCTGACCGGCGATGTGAGGGCCTTCTCCCTCGCCGACCTCCTCGGCCTCGTCCACGCGGCCCAGAAGTCCGGCTTCCTCTTCTTCACCCACCGCGACCACGCGAAGTCCATCTACCTCCACGCGGGCGAGGTGGTCTTCGCGACCTCCAACCAGCGGGTGGACCGCCTCGGTGAGTGCCTGCTGCGCGCCGGCGTGATCCACCTCGATCAGCTCCGCGAGGCCGAACGGCGCTTCCAGGGCGAGGGCCGCTTCGGCAAGGTGCTCGTGGAGCGGGGCTTCCTGACCCCACGCGAGCTGTGGAACGGGGTCAAGTACCAGGGGGAGGAGATCGTGCGCTCGCTCTTCTCCTACACCGCAGGCGCCGTCCACTTCTGGGAAGGGGAGGTGCAGCCGGACAACGTCGTGCGCCTCTCGCTCTCCACCGCGCGCCTGGTCGCCGAGGGGATCCAGCGGCGCGACGAGCTCCTGCGCTTCATGGCGGTGCTCGACGATCCCCGCGTGCGGCTGCTGCCCGTGCCGAGCGCCGCCGCGCACCTCGGCGACGCGGAGCGCCCGGTCTTCGACGCGCTCGGCGAGGGATCCGCGTTCCCCGCGCTGGTCGAACGCCTCGGCCTCGACGCGCTCACCGCGGCGCGCACGCTCCAGCTCCTGCGACTGGTGGGTGCGCTGCGTCTCTCGCGCCAGACCGAGGACGCGGGCTTCGTGGGCGAGGGGGACCTCGAGGGCTTCGACGACGACGACGCGGTGCGCGAGTGCGTGGTGGGCACGCTGAAGCTCCTCGCCGAGCTGGTGGCTCCCCTCGTGGCGATGGACGGCGTCGCGGACGTGGTGCACCGCCTGGTGCGCGTGCTCGACGAGACGCGACCCCGCCACGCGGAGCTCCTGGGCGGGATCGAGATCGGGCCGAGCGCGGAGCTCGACCCCGGCCCGCTCGCGGAGAAGGCGCTGCGCCTGCGTGGCCCCCGGGTGCCGGCGGTGCGCGCCGCCCTCGGCGAGCTGGTGGCGTACCTCGAGTTCGAGATCCGGAACCATCCGCGCATCGCGGACCCCGAGGAGCTGCTCGCTTCGGTGGTCCACCTGCGCTGAGCGCGGGCCGCCCGCGCGCGCCCCGGCGCGCGGTGCCATTCTCTTCACGTGGCGGACGCAGAGCGGCTGATCGGGATCCACCCCGTGCGCGAGGCGCTGCGCGCGCGGCGCCGGGAGCTCCGCCGCGTCCGGATCGCCGGGAGCGCCGGGCGCCGGTGGATCGAGGAGATCCAGGCACTCGCCCGGGAGGCCGGGGTCCCCGTCGAGGTCGTCGGCGGCGCGGAGCCGCGCGGCGGACGCTCCGGGGTGGAGCTCGAGGCGGGGCCCCTCCCGGAGGTCTCCGTGGAGGAGCTCGCGGCGTTCGCCGGCGAGTCTGCGCGCCTCGTGGCCCTCGACGAGGTCGAGGACCCCCAGAACCTCGGAGCCCTGTGTCGGGTGGCGGAGGCCTCCGGCGCGCGGGGTCTGATCCTCACGCGTCGCCACGCGCCGCCGCTCTCCCCGGCCGTCTCGCGGGCGAGCGCGGGCGCCGTGGAGCACCTGCCCGTGGCGCGCGTCCCGAACCTGCGCCGCGCGCTCAACCATCTGAAATCCCAAGGCTACTGGGTTCTGGGCGCGGACGTGGACGCGCCCGCCGACCTGTTCGAGCTGCCCGATCGGCTGCTCCAGGGGAGGCTCGTGGTCGTGCTCGGCGGGGAGGGTCGCGGGATCCGGGCGGGGGTGCGCGAGTGCCTCGACCACCGCGCGCGCATCCCGATGGCGGGCCGGGTGGGATCGCTCAACGTCTCCACGGCCGGCGCGGTCGTGCTCTTCGAGCTCCTGCGGCGCGACCGGACCCGCGGGGAGCGAGCCTGAGGCCGGTCGCTCTCGGCGCGGGCCGTTGCCCGACGGGAGTCGGGTCTCTATGATGCTCGGGATCTCCAGGCTGGCGTAGCTCAACGGTAGAGCGGCGGATTTGTAATCCGCAGGTTACGGGTTCGAGTCCCATCGCCAGCTCCAGCCCGGGCAGATCCCCGTGGCCCGGGCGTGCGATCAGGGGCTCGACGGCGAGGGGGCCCACTCGGGGGATTTGAACAAGCACCAGCGGGCGGCACAGAGGCGACGGGTTCGACGATTTCACGGATCGTTGCGAAGCCATCCCCCGACACGGCTCGAAGGAGCCGGGCAGGGGAGTGGGGATGCTTCGTCTCCGATCCGTTCGGCGGTTCGAAGAGCGGCCCTCGGAGCCGGGGGCGGGTCGGAGAGGTACCGAAGCGGCCAAACGGGGCAGACTGTAAATCTGCTGGCTCATGCCTTCGGAGGTTCGAATCCTCCCCTCTCCACCAGACGAGCGGGCGCACGTGGGGCACGGTGGTTCGCGCGGGCGGGAATAGCTCAGTTGGTAGAGCACGAGCCTTCCAAGCTCGGGGTCGCGGGTTCGAGCCCCGTTTCCCGCTCCACGCGCGGCGCGGGAGGCCGGGAGGGCCGGAGGGGTTCGGCAGGCCCACGTAGCTCAGTTGGTAGAGCACGTCCTTGGTAAGGACGAGGTCAGCGGTTCGATCCCGCTCGTGGGCTCCATCTCGAGGAACTGCGGGGGGTCGGGTACCGAGGCAGCGGAGAGGACGCAATGGCCAAGGCGAAGTTCGAGCGGACGAAGCCTCACGTGAACGTGGGGACGATCGGTCACGTGGACCACGGCAAGACGACGTTGACGGCGGCGATCACGCAGCGCCAGGCGAAGAAGGGTCTGGC
>DASRUS010000309.1:0-2974 GCA_035687825.1 Myxococcota bacterium
CGTCCTCGCGCACGAACGAGAGGCCCTCTTCGAGGCTCCGCGTGCGCACCCAGCGGTTGCGATACCAGGAGGCCCTGCCGCCCTCGAGGCGCACGCCGTGGAGCATGCCGTCGCCGAGGAACCAGTGCGCGGACCAGCCCGACTTCGGGTTCGGCCCGTTGCGCAGATACAGGCCCGTGATCTCGGGCGGGATCGCGCCCTCCACGGGCAGGTCGAAGGCGGTGATCTCCTGCTGGACGGGCGCGTAGTTGCCGCGCAGGTGGAAGGGAAGCTCGGCGGGGCGCTCCTGGGTCGCCATGGGATCCTCCCGGGGCCGCGTCGAGACTCTACCCGATCCGGAAGCGCGTCGAGCCCGGGGGGCGCGGCGCCTCGTCGCGGCTCTCCTCCACGACCACGACGTCCTGCACCCGGGCCAGCGGCGGACCGACCTTCACGAACTCGATCGCGGAGAGCACGCGATCCTCCGCTCCCTCGAAGAGCGCCTCCACGCGCCCGTCGGGCAGGTTGCGCACCCAGCCCGCGACGCCGAGCTCGTCGGCGCGCTGGCGCGTCGACTCGCGGAACCAGACCCCCTGCACCCGCCCGGAGACGACGACACGCGTGCGAAGCCAGCTCACTCCGCGTCGCCACCGGCGACGGCGGCCACCAGCGCGAGATCGCGCTCGCGCACGGAGGCGACGTCGAAGCTTCGGGCCGCGGCCGCCATGCGGGTGAGCGCCGCGGGGAGCGGCATGGGCGGCTTCGTGTCGCCCTGCTTCGCGCGGTGGAAGCGCACGGGATTGAGCCGCGCCACGACGTAGCTCCGCAGGTACGGCGAGCGGAAGCCGCGCTCCTGGAGCGCCGCCGCGATGCGCTTCACCTCCGCGTCGATCTCGACGATCCGCGCGGCCCAGCCCTCCCGCTCGCGCAGGCTCGCGGCGAGCGGGCGATCGCTGAAGCGGTCCAGCTTTTTGAGCAGCGGGCCGTAGGCGCCGCCTCCGAAGCGCCCGTGCTCCTCGTAGACGATGCCGAGCGTCAGGAGCTCGGGCGATTCGAACTGGGCGGCGAACTCCGACTCGCGCGCGGCCTTGCGCTCCTTCGCGAGCGCGCGCGCCATGCGGATCACCTCGAGGCTCCGGTCGCGGAGGTTGTGCGCCTTCTCGGTGTTGAGCGCGAGGATGCGGAACGCGAGGCTCTCGTCGGGCGAGACGAGGGCCGTGACAAACTTGAGCCCCAGCAGCTTCGCGGCCGCGAGGCGATGGCGCCCGTTCGGGGTCCAGAGCTTCCCGTCCGCGCCGCGCACGACGATGAGCGGATCGAGGAAGGCTCCGCTCTCCTCAATCTTCTGGGCCAGGCGTTTCACGTGCGTGGGCGAGAGGTCGCGCTGGAAGGGCGTGGGCTCCACGGCGTCCAGGGGGAGCGCCGCGAGCACCAGCGCGCGACCGCCGAGGGGATCGCGGTAGCCGCCCAGCGCCACCCCGCCCGCGGCGGCGACCTCGCCCACGAGGGGCGCCAGCTCGGGGGCCCCGAGATCGAGGGCGAGCTCGCCCGCCTCGAGGCCGCGCTTCTCGCGGCTCGGCGTCAGGCGCTTACGCGCGGATCCGCGCGCTCCCCGCCCCGCGGTCTTCCGCTTGCCAGCCTTCGCCCGCGAGCTCTTCGCCGCCACGCACCCAGGGTAGCCGCGCCCCCGGAAAAACAGAGGCGGGACGCCGGCCCCGCCAGCGCCCCGCCTCCCAGTCGCTCTCGCGACGGTCGCTACATGTCCATGTCGTCCATGTCGCCGCCGCCCATACCACCCATCCCGCCCATGCCGCCGCCGCCTCCGCCGCCGCTCTTCTTCTCGGGCTTCTCCGCCACCATCGCCTCGGTGGTGAGCAGCAGGGCCGCCACGCTCGATGCGTTCTGCAGCGCGGTGCGCACCACCTTGGTCGGGTCGATGACGCCCGCCTGGAAGAGGTCCTTGTACTCCTCCCGGGCTGCGTCGAACCCGAAGGCGCCCTTCCCGTTCTTCACCTTCTCGACGACGATGGCGCCGTCCACGCCCGCGTTCTGCGCGATCCAGCGCATCGGCTCCTCCACGGCGCGGCGCAGGATGCGCACCCCCGCCTTCTGCTCCTCGGGGAGGCCTTCCTCGAGGCCGTCGAGGACCTTCTGCGCGCGGATCAGCGCCACGCCGCCGCCGGGCACGATGCCCTCTTCCACCGCGGCGCGCGTCGCGTGCAGCGCATCCTCCACGCGCGCCTTCTTCTCCTTCATCTCGGTCTCGGTGGCGGCGCCGACCTTGAGGACCGCCACGCCGCCCGCGAGCTTCGCGAGGCGCTCCTGGAGCTTCTCGCGGTCGTAGTCCGAGGTGGTCTCCTCGATCTGCTTGCGGATCTCGTTGCAGCGCCCCTCGATCTCCTTCTTGGAGCCGGCGCCGTCCACGATCGTGGTGTTGTCCTTGTCCACCACCACCTTCTTGGCGCGCCCGAGGTCCTTCAGCGTCACGTTCTCGAGCTTGAGGCCGAGCTCCTCGGCGATCACCTGGCCGCCGATCAGCACCGCCATGTCCTGGAGCATCGCCTTGCGGCGGTCGCCGAAGCCCGGCGCCTTCACCGCCACCGCCGAGAGCGTGCCGCGGATCTTGTTCACGACGAGGGTGGCGAGCGCCTCGCCCTCGACCTCTTCGGCCACGATGAGCAGCGGCTTGCCCTGACGGGCCACCTGCTCCAGCAAGGGGAGGAGGTCCTTCATGCTCGAGATCTTCTTCTCGTTCAGCAGGATCAGCGGATCCTCGAGCACGGCCTCCATGCGCTCGGGATCGGTCACGAAGTAGGGCGAGAGGTAGCCGCGGTCGAACTGCATGCCCTCCACGACCTCGAGGACCGTCTCCATGGACTTGGCCTCCTCGACGGTGATGACACCCTCCTTGCCGACCTTCTCCATGGCCTCGGCGAGGATCTTGCCGATGGTCTCGTCGCTGTTCGCCGAGATGGTGCCCACCTGGGCGATCTCT
>DASRUS010000310.1:0-3712 GCA_035687825.1 Myxococcota bacterium
GTGACCGTGCACGACCGCGTGGAGGAAGCGCGGGATCCCATCCGTGGGATCGAGGCCGATGTGGAACGAGTTGCCGACGTTCTCCGCCGAGGCGCCCTCGAGCATGAGGGCGGTCAGGCCCTTCACGTCCCTGGCGTTGTAGCGCTCGATGAACCGATCGAGGAGCTCCGGCGACGGGAGCGGCCGGCGCGACGCCGCGGCGATCTCGGGTGCGTGGAGGCGACCCCGCCCGCGGTGGAGCGCGGCCTTCACCGCGCCCGTCGTGGTGGCGAGCAGCTCGGCGATCTCCTCGAGGGTCATGTCGAAGACCTCCTTCAGCACCACCGCGGCGCGCTCCTGGGGCGAGAGCCGCTGGAGGAGCCGCGATCCCGCGTCGCGCACGTCGCTCGCGACGGTGGGATCCGCGCCGGGCGCCGGCGTGTCGTCGGGGCTCGTCAAGGGAGCGCGCGCCTCCTTCTCGCGACGCCGCAGCGTGTCGATCCAGACGTTCGTCGCCGTCCGCAGCAGATAGGCGCGCGGGTTCCGGATCGCGGGAGCCGTGACTCCCCACTGACCGAACGCTCGCAGGAGCGTGTCCTGGACCAAGTCCTCGGCGTCCCAGATGTTGCCGGCCAGGCGCCGGCAGTAGCCGTGGAGCACCGGCCGCAGCGGGGCGAGCACGTCCACGTAGCGGTGCCAGGCCGTGCGCAGGTCGTCGCGCAGCGCGTCCGGAGTCTCCAGCTCGGTCATGCTCGCCCTCCCTCTCGACTGATCCCGGCCTCTCAGCCCAGCATGACGACAGATCTCGCACCCAGGATACGGGGTGTCTCTGGGGGGAGGGAACCGGGTGGCGAGAGCCGCACAGAAGGCGGCCGGGGGTAGAAGCATCCCTTTACGTCGGGCAGGCCTCGTGGATGAGCCGGCCTCTACAGATACGCCACGCCCTTGCGACGAGGGCCGAGGGGGAACGCGGCCTCGATGCGCGCGATCGCGTCCGCGCCGAGCGCGAGACTCGCCGCGGCCGCGTTCTCGACGGCGCGCTCCGCATTGGATGACTTCGGGATCGCGAAGAGCGAGGCCCGCCGCACGAGGAAGGCGAGCGCCACCTGTCGAGCCGTCGCACCATGCTTTGCAGCGATCTCGGCAAGGACGCCGCCTCCCCTGCTGCGCGGCCCCGGAAAGCGCCCCGAGCCGAAGGGGCTGTAGCCCACGACCGCGATCCCGTGTGCCTCGCAGAAGGGCAGCACGGCGTGCTCGATCCGCCGCTCGCCCAGGTGGTAGAGCACCTGGTTGCACGCGACCCGCCCCGCGCCCGCGATGCCCACCGCCTCGGCGAGCTCGCCCTCGTCGAAGTTGCTGACGCCGAAGGAGCGGATCTTCCCCGCCGCCGCGAGCTCCTCGAAGGCCGCGATCGTGTCTCCGAGGGGATGCTCCCCGGCCCAGTGGAGCAGGTAGCAGTCGAGCCGATTCGTGCGCAGCCGCCGCAGGCTCCGCTCGCAGGCCGCGACGGTCCCGCGCCGCGACGCGTTCTCGGGGAGCACCTTGCTCACCAGGAACACCTCGTCGCGCCGCCCCGCGATCGCCTCGGCGACGATCTCCTCCACGCGCCCCGCGCCGTACAGCTCGGCCGTGTCGATGTGGGTCGCGCCCGCGTCGAGCCCCGCGCGTAACGCCGCGATCGCCGCGCGCGGGTCGTCGCGCTCCAGGTTCCAGGTGCCCTGGCCGAGGGCGGGGACGGGAAGGCGGGTGGCGCCGAAAGGTCTCGTGGCCATGAGCTTCTCGTTCACGGGCCAGCCTAGCGCGCGCGTCTGATCTCACGTCCAGCCGGCACGCGGCTTGCCTCCCGGTAGACGACGGGCTCTTCTTGACCGCATATCCAAAAAGATATACGATGCCGGACAAGTCGCTTCGCTGGATGATCGGAACGTTACGAACGCCCCCGATCGGTGCGCGGGCGCGGATCGCATCCGGCGAGCTGCTGCGCCGCCTGCAGCGGGGAGAGCGGCTCGGATTTCCTCACACGCGACCGATGCCGGGCATCGGTGCACGGGTCCAGGAGATGCGGGTCGCCGATCCCGAGACGCGGATCGCCTGGAGGATCGTCGTTCGAATCGACCCGGACGCGATCCTCGTGATCCACTGGTTCGCCAAGAGGACCCGGAGGACCTCGAAGAACGTGATCGAGCTCTGCCGGAAGCGCCTCGAGGACTACGACCGTGGCTAGACGACGCCTTCCCAAGGGCTGGACGGAGGGATCGGTCCAGGAGCTCCTCGGCCTGACCGACGCAGAGGCCGTCTTGGTGGAGGTCCGCGTCCGCCTCGCCGAGAGGGTGCGGGAGCGACGGCGCGCGAAGCGCCTCACCCAGCGCGAGCTGGCGGAACGCATCGGCTCCACCCAGCCGCGCGTGGCGAAGCTCGAGCAGGCCGGTGCGAGCATCGAGATGTTGATGCGAGCGTTGCTGGCCCTCGGGGCGGACCGGAAGGAGATCGCGCGGCTGCTGGCCGCCTGAGCTCCTGGTCCCCGGTTCACCCCGAAGCGGTGTGGATGGATGGTCAGCTTCCCCGAGCATGAAAATCGAACGTTGGACTTTCGATTTTCAGGGAGTTGTGGAAGCTACTCGAGCCCGAGCTCCCTGCGCAGGCGGGAGAAGTCGAAGGCGCCGGGGCCCTCCCACCGGTGCTCGTGGTTCTCCATGTCCTTGAGGAGGACGTCCACGGCGTCGCGCCCCTGCGCCGTCCGCACGGCCTCGCGCGGCGACTTGCCGCGCAGGGCCGGGAGGCGCTCGTCGGGCCACGTGGCGTAGTGGCGCTCCTTGAACTCGCGAAGGATCTGCTCCGCCTCGGGCGGGGGCGGCTCGGGCGGGCGGGCGGGCACGCTACTGCGGACCGCCGGCGAGAGCGGATCGGCGTGCTCTCGCGCGCGGTGGCGGACGAGGCTGCCGCAGGCCTCTTCCACCCGCCGGCGCAGCGCGTCGGCGCGCTCCCTCGAGTTTGTCTCGAGGCGCAGAGAAGCGTCGGTCAGCCACGCGTGGCCGATCACCGTGTTCTCCCACGACGCGTGGAGCCGGTTGCCCGGCCTGAGGAAATCGTAGGTGGGCGGGTCCTCGCCGGGCTCGGGGGGCTCGACCCCTTCCAGAGCAGCGAGGCGAGCCTCGACCTCGGCGCGCGCGCCGGGCTCGAGCGCGAAATGATCGGTGGTGAGGAGGAACGCCTCCCCGTCGGTGTTCCGGAGCTCGGGCGGAATCTTGGAGCGCAGATCGAGCACCCCGACGGCGTCCTCCCAGCGCCCGATCAGGGTGCGGCCGAAGGGCTCGTCCCGGAGCCGCTCCACGGGCACCGCCCCCTTGCGCCGCAGCCGCCCCCGCGCGCGGCGCACCACCTCGGCGGCGTCGAAGGGCGGGAGCGGGCGCGGATGCATGCCGCAGAGCAGCGATTCGCCCTCGTGATCCACGACGCGTCCGAGAAGCGCGTCGCGCACGACGAGCGTCCGGGATGCGCTCGCCTCGCGCACGCGGCGGACTTCGTGGGAGAGGAGATCGCGGAGGGTGACGCTCGCACCGGGCACGACGTCGATCACCTCCCACACCGAGAGCCACGCCGCGCGCTGGGCTTCGAGCCACGCGCCTTCCGCGCGGGAGAGGCGCCGGCCGTGCTCCTCGAGATACCGGTCGACGACGGTCTTCCCGCGCACGCGGAAGCCGTACACCGACCACGGCATGGCGAGCTGCATGGC
>DASRUS010000311.1:0-18687 GCA_035687825.1 Myxococcota bacterium
CGGTCGAGGAGCGTCGCGCCCATCAGCGTCACGTCCTCGGCCACGATGCCGATGAGCCAGGCTTCCTCCTCGAGGCCGCCGGTCTCCACGGTCTGGAGCTCCGCGGCGATCTCCAGCGTGCGCGTCTGCCCGTCGCGCGCATAGGCCACGCGCAGCGGCCGGCCCTTGCTCGCGCGCACCGTCTCGGCGAAGGACGCGAAGCTCCCCACGGGCTCGCCGTCCACCGCGAGGACGAGGTCGCCGCGCGCGAGGCCGGCTCGCTGCGCGGGCCGACCCGGTGTGACCTCGGAGACGAGCACGCTCGCGGGGATCACGCCGAGAGCGGCGGGGTCGCCGAGGGCCGGGACGCGCACCACCTGCGTCTGCTTCGCCTCGTCGGCGCCGCGCTCGATGGAGAGCTCGACCTCGCCCCCGGTTCCGCGCGCGGCGTAGGCCGCCGCGAAGCCGGTGAAGTCCTCGACCGGGCGGCCGTCCACCTGCACGACCCGGTCGCCGGAGCGCAGTCCAGCCCGCGGCGCGGGCGAGTCCGCATCCGGGATCCCGAGCACGGCGCGCTGGCGTGCGTAACGGAGGCCCACCCAGCCCACGTCGGAGATCAGGCGGAACTCGTCGAGCCCGGGGCGCTCCACCACGTCGATCACGACCGGGAACCGGCGCTCCCCGCGCTCCGCGTCGAGCGCGATCCGACCGCCGGGCTGCGCCCGGATCGCGTCCTCCACCTCGGTCCAGAAGCGCACGGGCTCCCCGTCCACGGCGAGGATGCGGTCGCCGGGCGCGAGCCCCGCGGCCTCGGCGGGCGAGCCCCGCTCCACGGTTCCCACCACCGCCGCCGGCCGGTCGATCCCCACGAAGAGGGAGCCCGCGAAGATGAAGACCGGCAGGATCAGGTTCATGAACGGGCCCGCGAAGACGATGGCGAGCTTCTGCCAGATGGGTTTCGCGCCGAGCGTCTCCTCGACGCTCGCGAGGGCCTCGGGGGAGTCCTCGTCGCCGGGGTTCTCGCCGAGCATCTTGACGAAGCCGCCGAGGGGGAACCACGCGATCACGTACTCGGTGCCGCCCCGCTCCCAGCGCAGGCGGAAGCGGCCGACGCCCACGGGCGGACCGAAGCCGAGGCAGAACTTGAGGACGCGCACACCACAGAGCTTGGCGGCGAGGAAGTGCCCGAACTCGTGCACGGCGATCAGCACGCCGAGCAGCAGCACGAAGGCGAACACGAACGAGAGCGCCGTCGCCGTCACGCTCGACCCCCCTCGCGCCGCGCGAGCTCCTCGGCGGCGCGCGCGCGGGCCCAGGCGTCGGCTTCGAGCACGTCGCCGAGCCCTGCCACGTCCCCGACCCCGCGCCGGGCGAGATGCGAAGCGAGCACCGCCTCGTTGGTGGCCGCGATGGCGGGAAACGGAACGCGGCGGTCGAGGAACGCGCGCACGGCGACCTCGTTCGCGGCGTTCAGCACCGCAGGCGCGGCTTCGCCCCCCGCGAGCGCCGCCCAGGCCAGGTCGAGGCACGGGAAGCGCTTGCGGTCGGGGGCCTCGAACTCCAGGCGACCCACCGCGGCGAGATCCAGGCGCGGGAGATCGAGGGGCAGGCGCTCGGGGGTCGAGAGCGCGAAGGCGATGGGGGCGCGCATGTCCGGCACCGAGAGCTGCGCGAGCACCTGGCCGTCCACGAACTCGACCAGCGAGTGCACGATCGACTGCGGGTGCACGACCACGTCCACCCGCTCGGGCGACACGTCGAAGAGCCAGTGCGCCTCGATCACCTCGAGGCCCTTGTTCATGAGCGTGGCGGAGTCGATCGTGATCTTGGGCCCCATCTCCCAGTTGGGGTGCGCGAGGGCCTCCTCGGGCGTGGCGCGAGCGATGCGCTCGGCATCCCAGGTGCGGAAGGGTCCCCCCGAGGCGGTGAGCACGAGGCGCGCCACGTCCTCGCGCCGCTGGCCCGCGAGCGCCTGGAAGATCGCGCTGTGTTCACTGTCCACCGGCAGGAGGGCGACGCCGCGCCGGCGCACTTCGCGCATGACGAGCGCCCCCGCCATGACGAGGACCTCCTTGTTCGCGAGCGCCACGTCGCGCCCCGCGGCGAGGGCCGCGAGCGTGGGCGCGAGCCCCACCGCACCCACCAGCCCCGACACCACCAGGTCCGCGGGCGCGCGCGCCACGTCCTCCAGGCCAGCCGGCCCCACGGCGATCTCCACCCGCGCGCCCGCCAGCCGCTCGCGGAGGCCACGGGCCGCGTCGGCGTCGGCGACCGCCACGAGCTCCGGCGCGAACTGCCGCACCTGCGCCGCGAGCTTCTCCACGTTGCGCCCCGCGCCGAGCGCCGTCACCCGGAACCGCTCGGGGAAGGCCTCCACCACCGCGAGGGTCTGCTCGCCGATGGAGCCGGTGCTGCCCAGCACGGCGAGCCGCTTCATGCGTCCGACCCGTTCGACGGCCCGCCGCCGCGCACCTGGGCGCCGGTCAGCCCGAAGCGCCGCTCGCGCGACTGGTACTCGATCACGGCGTCCACCAGGTGGCTCTTGCGGAAGTCGGGCCACATCAGCTCCGTCACGTAGAGCTCGGTGTAGGCGAGCTGCCAGAGCAGGAAGTTCGAGATGCGCGACTCGCCGCCGGTGCGGATCAGCAGGTCCGGATCGCGCAGGTCGGGCTCGTAGAGGTACTCGGCGAAGGTCTTCTCGTCGAGGTGGTCCGCGGCGAGCTTGCCCTGCTCGAAGTCGCGCAGGATCCGGCGCGTCGCGTCCACGATCTCCTGGCGCCCGCCGTAGGAGAGCGCGAAGACGAGCTGCATCTCCTCGTTGTCGCGCGTGCGCCGGGTCGCATCCTCGAGCTTGCGGCGGGTGTGCGGCGGAACCCGCTCGAGCCGCCCCATGGCGCGCACGCGGATCCCGTTGCGCATCACCTCCTCGAGCTCCACGTCGATGTAGTGGTCGAGCAGCCGCATGAGCTCCTCGACCTCCGCCTTCGGGCGGCTCCAGTTCTCGGACGAGAAGGCGTACAGGGTGAGGACCTTCACCCCGATCTCGTGCGCCGCGCGCACCACCTCGCGCACCGACTCGAGCCCGGCGCGATGCCCCTCGTTGCGGGAGAGTCCGCGCCGCTCGGCCCAGCGCCCGTTGCCGTCCATGATGATGGCCACGTGGCGGGGGATCGCGTCCGAGCGGATTCGGCGTTCGCGCATGCTCAGACCTGCAGGATCTCCTGCTCTTTCTGCTGGATGAGCTGGTCGATCTTCTTCACGTACTCGTCGGTGAAATCCTGGACCTTCTTCTCCGCGCGGCGCTTCTCGTCGGCCGGGAGGCCATCGCCCTCCAGATCCTTCAGCATGGCGAGCGCGTCGCGCCGCGCGTCGCGCACCCCCACCTTGTGCTCCTCCGCGGCGCGCTTCACGTGCTTCACGAGCTCCTTGCGCCGCTCCTCGGTGAGCGGCGGGATGGGGATGCGGATCACCTTGCCGTCGCTGTTCGGCGTGAGCCCGAGGTCCGAGGTCTGGATGGCGCGCTCGATGCCCTGCATGGCCCCCTTGTCGTAGGGCGCGATCACGATGAGGCGCGGGTCGGGCACGGTGAGGTTCGCGAGCTGGTTGAGCGGCGTGGGCGTGCCGTAGTAGTCCACCTGCAGCCCGTCGAGGAGCGCCGTGCTGGCCCGCCCGGTGCGCACCTTCTGGAGGTCGGCCTTGAGGCTGCGCATGGCCTTCTCCATGGCCTCGCGGCACTCGTCGTAGACGACTCCGAGGTCTTCCTCGGCCATCGGGCTCCTCCCGGCTACCCGTCGACCCTCGTCCCGACGGTCTCGCCGCGCACGATGCGCAGCACGTTGCCCGGACGCGTCATGTCGAAGACGACGATGGGAAGCTTGTTGTCCCGCGCCAGCGCGATCGCGGTCTGGTCCATGACGCGCAGGTTGCGGTGCAGGACCTCGTCGTAGCTGAGCCGCTCGTAGCGCACCGCGCGGGGGTCCTGGAGCGGGTCGGCGCTGAAGACGCCGTCCACGCGCGTGGCCTTGAGCACCACCTCGGCGTGGATCTCCGCGGCGCGCAGCACCGCGGCGCTGTCGGTGCTGAAGTAGGGGTTGCCGGTCCCGCCGGCGAAGATCACGACGCGCCCCTTCTCCAGGTGGCGCATGGCGCGGCGCCGGATGTAGGGCTCGGCCACCTCCTGGATGGTGAGCGCCGAGAGCACGCGCGTGGCGAGGCCGAGCTTCTCGAGGGCGTCCTGGAGCGCCATGGCGTTGATCACGCTGGCGAGCATGCCCATGTAGTCGGCGCTGGTGCGGTCCATGCCCTCGGAGGCGGCGGTGATGCCGCGGATCACGTTGCCGCCGCCGATCACGATCCCGAGCTCCACGCCGAGGCCGTGCACCTCGCGGATCTCGTCCGCGACCCCGCGAATCACGCCGGGCACGATCCCGAAGCCCCTCTCGCCGGCGAGGCGCTCGCCGGAGAGCTTGAGGAGCACGCGCCCGAAGGCCTTCACGCGTCCGCCCCCTCGCCGAGCTTGAAGCGCACGAAGCCGGCCACTTCGAGCGCTCCGCCGAGCCGTTTGGCCGCCTCGGCGACCACCTGGCGCACGCTGCGCTCGGGATCCTTGACGAAGGGCTGCTCGAGGAGACACGCCTCCTTGTAGAACTTCGCGACGCGCCCCTCGACGATGCGCTCGATCACGTTCGCGGGCTTGCCCTCCTGCTCCGCCTGGCGCTGGTAGAGCGCGCGCTCACGGTCGAGGAGCTCGGCGGGGACCCCGTCGCGATCCACGGCCAGCGGCGTCGGATCCGCGGCCGCCACGTGCATGGCGAGGTCCTTGGCGAGGGCGTCCACGCCGTCGGCGAGCGGGGTGTGCAGCGCGACGAGCACGCCGAGCTTGCCACCCGCGTGCACGTAGCCGCCCACGCGGCCGTCGCCGTCCACGGCGACGCGCGCCACGCGCTCGAGCACGACGTTCTCGCCCAGGCGCCCCACCGCGGCCTGGATCCGCTCCTCGGCCTTTTCACCGCCGAGCTTCGCCTGGAGCAACGCCGGCACGCCGGCGAGCGCCGCCTGCTGCGCCGCGAGGCTCGCGAGCTCGCCCGCGAGCTCCTGGAAGACGGGCGTCTTGGCCACGAAGTCGGTCTCGCAGCGCAGCTCGACGAGCGCGCCGGAGCGGCCCGCGAGCGCCATGCCGATGGTGCCCTCGTGGGTCTCGCGCCCCTGGCGCTTCACCGCCTTGGCGAGCCCGCGCTCGCGCAGGAGCTCCCCCGCCTTCGCGAGGTCGCCCCCCGCGTCGGCGAGCGCCCGCTTGCAGTCCATCATGCCCGCGCCGGTCTTGTCCCGCAGCGCCTTCACGTCGTTGGCCGCGATCTCCGCCACCGCTTCCCCCTGCCCCGCCCGCTCAGGATTCCGGATTCGGAGTCGGGGTCGGAGTCGGCTCCGCGGGCGCCTCGGCGCCCTCGGGCTCGCGGCGCCCGCGGCGCGGTCCGCCCGCCGAGTGCGTGCCGCGCCCGCGCCGGGGCGGCTGCGTGATCTCCACCACCACGCGGCCCGTGCTCGGCAGCGCGGGCTCGCCGGCGGCGGAGGCCGCCTCCTCCGCGGGCTGCGCCTGCACGCGCTCGTTGAAGAGCGCGGCGCCCTCGAGGCACGCGTCGGCGGCGAGGGCGCAGTAGAGCTGGATCGCCCGCACCGCGTCGTCGTTGCCCGGGATCGGGAAGTCGATGCCGTCCGGGCTGCAGTTCGTGTCCACCACCGCCACCACCGGGATGCCGAGGCGGCGGGCCTCGCTCACGGCGATTTTCTCCTTGCCGACGTCGATCACGAAGATCGCGTCGGGGAGCTTCGCCATGTCCTTGATCCCCTCCAGCGCCTTCGCGTACTTCTCCACCTCGCGGTTCACCCGGGAGAGCTCCTTCTTCGAGTGCTCCTTCACCTGCTCCGGGTCGCCGAGCAGCTCGAGGCGCTCCTTGTAGCGCTCGATCGACTTCTTGACCGTGCGGAAGTTCGTCAGCATGCCGCCGAGCCAGCGGTTGTTCGCGAAGAACTGGCCCGCGCGCACCGCCTCGAAGCGCACCGAGGCCTGCGCCTGACGCTTCGTCCCGACGAACAGCACCCGGCCCCCCGAGGCCACCGTCTCGCGCAGGAAGTCGAGGGCCTCGCGGAAGGCCTGGAGCGTGTGGTCGAGGTTCAGGATGTGGATGCCGTTGCGCTCGCCGAAGATGAACGGCTTCATGCGCGGGTCCCAGCGCCGCGTCTGATGACCGAAGTGGCAGCCCGCCTCGAGCAGCGCGCGCAGCGTGAGCTGGCGCTCCGCGGCGGAGAGACCGGCTTCCGCCGCGCTCGCGTCGGGCGCGCTGGGGGGGCCGGGGGGCGGGACGGGGCTGCGGACGGGGGTCGGTGCCGGCGGCGCGCCGGTCGGCTCGGCCATGCGGATCTCCTTCGCGGTTTCGCCTCCGTTCCGTCCGTGGCTCCCCGACCCGGCCGTCGCTCGCGCGCGAGCCGGGCACCGCCGGGGCGGTCCGGAACGTGTGAAGTCGCCTAGGGTTAGCAAACCGGGGGCGAGCGGACTAGGGGCGCCTCAGGGGACGGGCCCGGCAGCCGGGGAGCGCGGGGCCGTCTCGGGCACGAGCACGCAGCGCGTCCCCGCGCGCTCCATCTCGGTCATGCAGAGGTTGCAGTGGGTGCAGAGGGACTCGCTCGCGGCGCCGGACTGGTAGCGGCGCACGAGGTCCGGCTCGCGCAGGAGCGCCCGCGCCATGGCCACGAACTCGAAGCCCTCGCGCATCGCCTGGCGGATCGACTCGAGCCGCGTCACGCCGCCGAGCAGCATGAGGGGCATCGAGAGCGCGGCGCGCATCTCGCGCGCGAGCGGCCGGAAGAACGCCTCCTCGAAGGGATGGCTCTCGAGCAGCGAGCGGCCGAGCAGGCGCATGCCGAGCCGCCGCACGGGGCTCCGCTCGCGCTGGATCATCTCCCGGAGCGGTGTCTCCCCCCGCATCAGCCACATGGGCGTGCGACCCGTGAAGCCGCCGGTGAGCTGGAGGGCGTCGAGGGCGCCGTCCGCCTCGAGGAGCCGCGCCACCGCGACGCCCTCGTGCGCCTCGAGCCCGCCCCGGAAACCGTCGGCCATGTTGAGCTTGGCGTGGACCGCGACCCGCGCCCCCACCGCCTCGCGCACCGCGAGCGCGACCTCGCGCGGGAAGCGGGCGCGGTTCTCGAGGCTGCCACCCCACGCGTCGCGACGCCGATTGGTGTAGGGACTCAGGAACTGGCTCAGCAGATAGCCGTGCCCCATGTGGATCTCGAGGGCGTCGAAGCCGGCCTCCACGGCGAGACGCGCGGCGTCGGCGAAGGCGCCGCGCAGGCGCGCCAGGTCCGCCTCGGCCGCCGCGCGCGGGAAGCCCATGCCGTACGGGCTGAACACCCGCGACGGCGCGACGGCCGGGGCGCCGCTCGCGCGGGGGTTCGCGAACCAGCCGGCGTGGGCGAGCTGGACCGCGGCTGCGGCGCCTTCGGCGTGCACCGCATCGGTGAGGCGGCGCAGGCCCGGCAGCACCTCGCGCCGCATCCAGAGCTGGTGCCGGACCGTGCGACCCTCGGGTGAGACCGCGCAGTAGGCGAGCGTCGAGAGGCCCACGCCCCCGGCGGCGAAGCGGGTCACGTACTCGACGAGGGCGTCGCTCACGAGCCCGTCGCGGCTCATGCCTTCGAAGGTCGCGGCCTTCACGATCCGGTTGCGCAGCCGCAGCGGACCGAGCCGCGCGGGGCCGAAGGGGTCGGGGGGATCGGGGACGGGCATGGATCCGCTCCGCACGCGCGAGACCGAGGCTATGTGGTGTACTCGGCGTTGATCCGCACGTAGTCGTAGCTGTAGTCGCAGGTCCAGATCCGTGCGGCGCCGCGTCCCGCGCCGAGGCGCACCGCGATCTCCACCTCGCGCGCGTCGCGCATGCGCGCGCCTGCTCGCGCGCGCGCTGCGGGGCCGGTGGGCGCGCCGGCGCGGAAGACCGGGACGCCCGCCAGCCACACCTCTGTGCGCGGCAGGTTCACGCGCACCCGCGCCGCGCCCACGGTCTGGAGGATGCGGCCCCAGTTGGGATCGCCGCCGAACACCGCCGTCTTGACCAGCGGCGAGTTCGCGATGCGCCGCGCCGCGCGCAGCGCCTCGGCGTCGTCGCGCGCCTCCTTCACGCGCACGGTGACGAGGCGCGTCGCGCCCTCGCCGTCCCGCGCGAGCTCGCGCGCGAGCTCCTGGCAGAGGTCGGCGAGGGCGGCCGCGAAGCGGCCCAGGCCCGGGCTGCGCGGGCCGCGCAGCTCGGGGTTCCCGGCGCGGCCGTTCGCGAAGAGCAGCAGCGTGTCGCTCGTCGAGGTCTCGCCGTCGATGCTGAGGCGGTTGAAGCTCTCCTCGGCGGCGTCGCGCAGCAGGCGTCGCAGGAGCGGGGGAGCGATCGCGGCGTCGGTCACGAGGAACGCGAGCATGGTCGCGAGGTCGGGCTGGATCATGCCCGCGCCCTTCGCGATGCCGGCGAGGCTCACGCTGCGCGCGCCGAGCCGGATCCGCCGCCACGCGAGCTTCGGGCGGGTGTCGGTGGTGAGGATCGCGCGGGCCGCGCGCGGGAGCCCCTCCGGCGCGAGCGCGCGCACCGCGGCGGGGATGCCGCGCGCGAGCTTCGCGAGCGGCAGCGGCTTGCCGATCACGCCCGTCGAGGCGACCAGCACCTCGCGCGCCTCGCAGCCGAGGGCGCGCGCGGTCCACTCGGTCATGCGCGTCGCGTCCGCGACGCCGCGCCGACCCATGGCGACGTTCGAGACGCCGCTGTTCACGACGACGGCCCGCGCGCGTCCTGCCCGCACCCGCTCGCGCGAGAGCTCGACCGGCGCACCCACCACGCTCGAGCGCGTGAAGACCCCCGCCACCGCCGCCGGCTCGTCGCTCGCGACGATGGCGAGGTCGGGGCCGCGCTGCTTGATCCCGCAACGCACCCCGCTCGCGCGGAAGCCGGGAACGACGGGAGGCCGCTCCGCCATCACCCCGTCAGCCGGCGCCGCAGCACTTCTTGTACTTCTTCCCGCTCCCGCAGGGGCAGGGATCGTTGCGTCCGACCTTCGCCGCGGGCGCCGCGCCGGGGCGCGCAGCCGCCCCGACCGCCGCAGTGGAGCGGGCGGGCGCCGGCGCACCGGGTCGGCGCTCGAGCACGCTGCCGGGGTGCGCCGCGGGCGCCGCCGCGCGCAGCGGCGCGGGGCGCGGGGCCACGCGGTCCGCCACCGGGTCGGGCAGCACGAACTTGAAGATCACCTCGGCGGCCTGCTGGTCGATGCGCGCGTTCATCTCCTCGAAGAGCCCGTAGCCCTCGCGCTGGTACTCGACCTTCGGATCGCGCTGGGCGTAGCCCCGCAGGTTGATGCCCTCGCGCAGGCCGTCCATGGAGTGGAGGTGGTCCTTCCACTGGCGGTCCAGGGTCTGGAGCAGGAACGCGCGTTCGAACTGGGCGAAGCCCGGGTAGCCGGCCTCCCGATGCTGCTCGGCGAGGCCGTCGCAGCGCTTGCGCTTCTCCTCGAGGAGCGCGACCAGGCGGTCCAGCACCGCGCGCCCGAGGGCGTCGCGCTCCGCCGCGGGCCGGCCGTCCACGACGAAGGGAGGTTGCGCGGGATCGAAGCCCACGCCGAACTGCGCCTCGATCGCGCGCGCCAGCTCGCGGAGCTCCTCGGGCTCGGGCGCGCCCTTCTCGGGCCAGTGCTGCTGGAGCAGCCCCACCACGAGGCCCTCGATGATCTCGAGCACCTCGGCGTGCACGTCGTCGCGCGCGAGGAGCTCGCCGCGCCGGCCGTAGAACGCCTGGCGCTGGCGGTTCATCACGTCGTCGTAGTCGAGCAGGTGCTTGCGGATGTCGAAGTTGCGCGCCTCCACCTTCTTCTGCGCGTTCTCGATGGCGCGCGTGATGAAGCGGTGCTCGATGGCCTCGCCCTCCTGGAGGCCGAGGCGCTCCATCCAGGGCGTGATGCGCTCGGAGCCGAAGATGCGCAGGAGATCGTCCTCGAGGGAGAGATAGAAGCGGCTCGAGCCGGGATCGCCCTGGCGCCCGGCGCGGCCGCGCAGCTGGTTGTCGATGCGGCGGCTCTCGTGGCGCTCGGTGCCGGCGATGTGGAGCCCCCCGGCCGCCACCACCGCCTCGCGCTCGGCCGCGCACTCCGCCTCGAACTTCGCGAACAGAGCGGGGAACTCGGGGTCGTCGCGCCCCTCCTTGCAGCGCGAGAGCGCGAGCATCTCGGGGTTCCCGCCCAGGATGATGTCGGTGCCGCGGCCGGCCATGTTCGTGGAGATCGTGACCGCGTCCTTGCGGCCGGCCTGGGCGATGATCTCGGCCTCGCGCTCGTGCTGCTTCGCGTTCAGCACGTTGTGCCTGACGCCCTTCTTCTGGAGCATGCGCGACAGCATCTCCGACACCTCGATGGAGATGGTGCCCACCAGGATCGGCTGCCCCGTGCCGTGCCGCTCGCGGATCTCCTCCCCCACCGCCTCGAACTTCTCGCGCTTGGTCTTGTAGACCACGTCCGGGAGGTCCGCGCGGATCATCGGGCGGTTCGGGGGAATCACGAGCACGTCGAGGTCGTAGATCTTCGCGAACTCCGGCGCCTCGGTGTCGGCCGTGCCGGTCATGCCCGCGAGCTTCTCGTACATGCGGAAGTAGTTCTGGAACGTGATGGAGGCGAGCGTCTGGTTCTCGCTCTGGACCGTGATGCCTTCCTTCGCCTCCACGGCCTGGTGCAGGCCGTCGGACCAGCGGCGGCCCGGCATGAGGCGGCCGGTGAACTCATCGACGATGATCACCTCCTGCTTGCCGCTCTCACCCGCCTTCACCACGTACTCCACGTCGCGTTTCTTGAGCGTGTGCGCCACGAGCGCCTGGTGCACGGCGTGGAGCACCGGGAGCATGTCGGGGTCGTAGAGGTTCTCGACGCCGAGCAGCTTCTCCACCTTGTGCACGCCGGCCTCGGTGAGCGTCGCCCCGTGCGCCTTCTCATCGATCCAGTAGTCGCCGGTCTCCTCGATGCCCTTGCCGGGCTCCCCCTTCGAGCCGGCGGAGAGCCGCGGGATCACGCGGTTGGCCACGCCGTAGAGCTGGGTGTTCTCCTCGGAGGGGCCCGAGATGATGAGCGGCGTGCGCGCCTCGTCGATCAGGATCGAATCGACCTCGTCCACGATCGCGTAGTGGAGCTCGCGCTGCACGCAGAGGTCGAGCGTCGGCTTCATGTTGTCGCGCAGGTAGTCGAAGCCGAACTCGTTGTTCGTGCCGTAGGTGACGTCCGCGCCGTAGGCGGCCTGGCGCTCGCGGTCGGTCAGGTCGTGCAGGATGCAGCCCACGGAGAGACCGAGAAAGCGGTAGGCGCGGCCCATCCAGTCCGCGTGGAAGCGGGCCAGGTAGTCGTTCACGGTCACGATGTGGACGCCGCGGCCGCTGAGCGCGTTCAGATACACGGGCAGCGTGGCGACGAGCGTCTTGCCCTCGCCGGTCTTCATCTCGGCGATGGTGCCCCGGTGGAGCACGATCCCGCCGATGAGCTGCACGTCGAAGTGGCGCTGGCCGAGCGAGCGCTTGGCGGCCTCGCGCACCACCGCGAAGGCCTCGGGCAGGAGCGCGTCGAGGGACTCGCCCTTCGCGACGCGCTCGCGGAAGCGGCCGGTGTGGGCGCGCAGCTCGTCGTCGGAGAGCCGCTCGAGCCCGGGCTCGAGGCGGTTGATCTGGTCGATCGCCGGGAGCAGGCGCTTGATCTCGCGCTCGTTCTTGGTCCCGACGATCCTTCGGAGCAGGCCTTGCATGGAGCGGACACACTCCCGGGCGGGGCAGTCGCCGGAGGGTAGAGGACGGCATCAGGCTGGGCAATCGGAGCGAGCGGCCCGCGAGCCGGAGCGAACCTCACTCCACGATGTAGTCGATCGGGTTGCGCGGCTCGCCGTTCACCTCCACCGCGTAGTGGAGGTGCGGTCCCGTGGTGCGACCCGACATCCCGATGGACGCGATCCGCTGGCCGCGCTCCACCAGCTCGCCGGGCTGCACGAACGCTTCGGCCGTGTGTCCGTAGGTGGTGTGCACGCCGTAGCCGTGGTCGATCACCACGGCCTTGCCGAGCGGGCCCTTGCGTCCCACGAACACGATGCGGCCCCGCGCCGGCGCGACGATCTCCGTGCCCGGGTTCGAAGCGACGTCGAGGCCCGCGTGGAACTGCGGGCGCCCCGTGAAGGGGGAAGTGCGGTAGCCGAAGCCCGAGGTGAGCCAGCCGCGCGCCGGCAGGATGGAGGGCGTGGCGGCGAGGCGCAGGCTCTGGCCCTGGAGCTTCTCCACGAGCTCTTCGAAGGAGGCCGCGCGGGCGGATGCGAGGGGGCCGAGGCGCTCGGCCTTCGCCGTCACGCGCGCGAGCGCCGCGGCGTCGAGCTCGTTCTCGGCAAGCGACGCGTCCTGGCGCTCCCGCAACCCGGGGTCGTCGTCCGCTCCGGGAAGACCCGCCGCTCCGCCCAGCGCGGGCGGCGCGACGAGGTCGCCGAACTCGGGGCCGCCCCCGCCCTGCCCGCCGTTCTCCGGACCGCCCGTCGGCGGCGTCTGGCTGTTCGGGAGGTTCGCGATCACGCGCACCTTGCGCTCGAACTCGCGCAGCCGCGCGAGCTCGCCCTCGAGATCCTCGAGCGAGCTCTGGACGCTCTCGACCGTCGCCTGCTGCGCCGTCGTCTGCGCGCGCAGCCGATCCACGTCCACGGCCTGCACCCGCAGCCTCACGTAGTCCACGAGGGCGACGGAGAGGCCGAGGAGCAGGGCGCCGGCTCCCGCGAGCGCGCGCTTCAGGAGGTCCGGGCGGAGCTGGAAGCGGCGCACGGGCGACCGCTCGTCCGAGACGACGATCACGTTCAGGGTCTTGGTGGTGGGCTCTCGTTTCATGCGTGCCCCCGGGCGGGAAACCTCACGCGCAGGTGGAGCCTCCCGATGCGGATCTCGTCCCCGCTCGCGAGCGCGGTCCGCTCGCGGCGCTGGCCGTTCACCAGGGTCCCGTTGGTGCTGCCGAGATCCTGGACGAAGAAGCCTTCCCCGTCGCAACCGATCGCCGCGTGGGCGCGGGAGATCGTGGGCTCCGCGAGCATCACGTCCGCCCCCCTGCCCCGGCCGATCACGAACCAGTCGCGGTCGATCGGGATCTCGAGGCCTTCGTAGAAACCCGAGAGGACGAGGATCGCTCCGCCCGGCGGGACATCCCCGGACGCGCGGCGCTCCTCTCCTCCCGGCTCTTGCTCTCCCAATCGGCACCCCGATCGGCGCGGGCGTGATCCTGGTCACAGGACCCGCGATCTCTCCTCATCGGCGTTCCCGGAAGGACGCTTGACGGCGCGCGGCGGGCGCCGCGCTCGAGACGCGATCAGGACCGGCGGGTTCGCAGCAGCTCCTGCGCGTGGCGGAGGGTGGCCTTGCCGACCGTCTCGCCGCCCGCCATGAGCGCGATCTCGTCCACACGGGCGCGGCCCTCGAGACGGGTCACGGCGGCGAGCGTGCGCTCGCCCTCGACGCGCTTGTCCACGCGCAGGTGGACTTCCGCTCGAGCCGCGATCTGCGGCAGGTGCGTGATGCAGAGGACCTGGTGCTCGCTCGCGAGCTCGGCGAGCACGCGCCCCACGCGGTCGGCGACGCGGCCGCCGATGCCCGCGTCCACCTCGTCGAAGACGAGGACCATGCCCGCCTCGGCGCGGCGCAGCGCGCTCTTCACGGCGAGGAAGACCCGCGACAGCTCGCCGCCCGAGACGACCCGGCGCAGCGCCTGGGGCGACTCGCCGGCGTTGGCGGAGAACAGGAACTCCGCGGACTCGGCGCCCCCCGGGCCGCAGGGCATGCCCTGCGGCGCCTCGGCCGGAACGAGCGCCACCTGGAAGCGACCCTCGGGCATGGCGAGCTCGCGCAGGTGCGCCTCCACCTCCTGCGCGAGGCGCGCGGCCACCCGCGTGCGGGCCTCGGAGAGCCGGCGCGCGAGGACCGCGAGCTGCTCGTGGGCGGCCCCGCGGTCGCGCTCGAGCTGGCCGAGGCGCGCATCCGCGCCGCCGAGCGCCTCGAGCTCCCCGGCGGCCCCGTCGCGGAAGCGCAGGATCGAGACCTCGTCGGGTCCATACTTGCGCCGCAGGCGTTCGAGGCGCGCGAGGCGCTCCTCGACCTCCGCGAGCCGTGCGGGATCCACCTCGATCGACTCGGCGTAGCGCGCGAGCTCGCGGGCCGCGTCGTCGAGCTCGGCCCGGGCGCTGCGCAGGCGTTCGGCGAGCTCGCCGAGGCTCGGATCCAGGCTCGCCAGGGCGTCCACGCGGCGCGCCGCGTCGGCGAGCTGGTCCAGGGCTCCGGGCGCCTCGGGCCCGCCCGCCTCGCCCGCCAGCAGCGCCGCCGCCCCACCGGCGTCGCCGATCAGCCGCTCGGCGTGGGCGAGGCGTCCGCGCTCGGCGAGGAGCGCCTCGAATTGGCCCGCTTCGACCTTGGCTTCGTCGATCTCCTTCACCTGGAACTTCAGGTAATCCTCGCGCCGGGAGAGCTCCTCGGCGCGCGCCCGCAGCTCGCCGATCTCGCGGTCGAGGGCGCGCAGGCGCTCGAAGGCGGTCTCCAGGGCGGCGCGGTCGCCGAGCAGGCTCCCCGCCGCGTCGAGCAGGCGCGACTGCGCTCCCGGCCGGAGCAGGCGCTGCGACTCGTGCTGGCTCGAGATCTCGAGCCGGCCCTCGAAGAGCTCGGCGAGCGTCGCGGCGGGGACGAGCTCGCCTCCGATCCGCGCGCGGCCGCGCCCGCTCCGGGCGATCGTGCGGCGCACCACGAGCTCCTCGCCCGCGGCGAGCCCGCGCCGCTCGAGCTCCGCGGCGAGCTCGGGGAGCGAGTCCACCCGGAAGACCGCCTCCACCACGGCTTCGTCCTCGCCCTCGCGCACGAGGTCCGGCGAGGCGCGACCGCCCGCCAGGAGCGCCAGCGCCCCGAGCACGATGGACTTCCCCGCCCCGGTCTCGCCCGTGAGCACGTTCAGACCCGGGCCGAACTCGAGCTCGGCGCGGCTCACGATGGCGAGGTTCTCGATGCGAAGCGTCTCGATCATTCGGCGCCCCAGCCGAGCTTCGTGCGCAGGATCTCGAAGCGGTCGTGATCGGAGGCGACGACCAGGCGCAGGGGGTGCGGCGAGCGGCGCACGATCACGCGATCGCCCTCCGCCAGGGCCTGCCCCGCCTGGCCGTCCACCGTCAGGCGCACCGCGCCGCCGTCGTGGGAGAGCGGGCGGATCTCGATCCGCATCGAGTCGGGCAGCACGAGGGGGCGCTGGCTCAGCGTGTGCGGGCAGATGGGATTCAGCACGAACGCCGCCACCGCGGGGAGCAGGATCGGCCCCGCCGCGGAGAGGGAGTACGCGGTCGAGCCCGTGGGCGTGGCGACGATGAGCCCGTCCGCGCGGTAGGTGGTCACGGGCTGCCCGTCGGCGCTCGTCTCGAGGTCGAGGAGGCGCGAGGCCGCGCTCCCCACCACGATCTCGTTCAGCGCGATGAAGCGCGCGATCTCGGCGCCGCCGCGCTCGACCGTGGCTTCGAGGCGGGCGCGGTTCTCGATGGGCATGGCGCCGCGCAGCGCGCGCTCCACCGCGTCGAGCTGCTCCGCGGGCGCGATCTCCGCGAGGAAGCCCCGCGTGCCGAGGTTCACGCCCAGGATCGGGACCTGCGCGTCGCCGATCTCGCGGGCCACGCCGAGGAGCGTCCCGTCGCCGCCGAGGACCACGAGGAGGTCGGCGCTCGCTGCGAGCTCGCGGGGCGTCTGGGCGGCAAGCCCGAGCGCGCGCGCCGCAGCCGCGTCGCAGCGCACCTCGATGCGCGCGTCGGCGAGCCCCTCGGCCAGGGAGCGGAGCACCTCCGCGGCCAGGGGATCGTCGGGCTTCAAGCAGACGCCGACCGCGCGCTTCGCCAACGGTTCCTCACGGGGCCGGGGAGGTGGCGAAAGGATAGCGGGATCGACCGGCCGAGTGAACGCCGGCAAGCGCGAAGCGCGCGCAGCCAAGGCGAGCCGCAGGCTCGCCGCCCGAGAGCTGGAAGGCGAGTGGATCGCGGGTGGGCCGACGGAGGCACGCCGCAGGCGTGCCGCTCAGGCCTTCGCTCGGCCCGGGACCCGCAGCTACCCTCGATCCATGTCCCGCGGCGACTCGCTCGACCTCTTCGAGCGCGGACGACCCCGACCGCGGCAAGCGGGTCGCGACGCGCCCGGCACCCCGCTCGCGGAGCGCATGCGGCCCGCGACCCTCGACGAGGTCCTCGGTCAGGATGCGCTGCTCGGTCCCGGCGCGCCCCTGCGCGTGCTCTGCGAAGCGGGCGAGCTGCCCTCGCTCCTGCTCTGGGGTCCGCCCGGCAGCGGCAAGACCACGCTCGCGCGGGTCCTCGCGCGCCACCAGGACGTGCGCTTCGTGGGGCTCTCTGCGGTGAGCGCGGGGGTGAAGGAGATCCGCGAGGCGGCGACGCTGGCGGCCCACGAGCGCCAGGGCGGTCGGCGCAGCGTGCTCTTCCTCGACGAGATCCATCGCCTGAACCGCGCGCAGCAGGACGCGCTCCTCCCGTACGTGGAGGACGGAACGCTCACCCTCTTCGCCGCCACGACCGAGAACCCGTCGTTCGAGGTGAACGCGCCGCTCTTGTCGCGCTGCCAGGTCTTCGTGCTGGAGCGGCTCGGCACCGGCTCCCTCGAGGCGATCGTGCGCCGGGCGCTCGCCGACCCCGAGCGGGGCCTCGGCGCGAGCGGCGTCGGCGCGAGCGAGGAGGCGATCCGCGCCCTCGCGGAGGCGGCGGACGGCGACGCGCGCCGCGCCCTCGGGATCCTCGAGGCCGCGGTGGCCCTCCACCGCCAGGGCTCCGATCCCTCGGCGCCGCTCGCGCCCGAGACGGTGGGCCGCGCGGCGGCGCGCCCGCTCCTGGTGCACGACCGCGACCGCGAGGAGCACTACAACGTGGTCTCGGCCCTGATCAAGAGCCTGCGCGCGAGCGACCCCGACGCCGCGCTCTACTGGCTCGCGCGCATGCTCGCGGCCGGCGAAGACCCGCTCTTCGTGGCGCGCCGCCTCGTGATCTTCGCGTCGGAGGACGTGGGCAACGCGGATCCCGCGGCGCTCCCCCTCGCGACGTCCGCCTTCCTGGCGGTGGAGCGCATCGGCATGCCCGAGGGGCGCATCCCCCTCGCCCAGGCGGTCACCTACCTCGCGTGCGCGGAGAAGAGCAACGCCTCCTACGTCGCGCTCGGGCGCGCCGCCGAGGCGGTCGAGCGCTTCGGCTCCGCGCCGGTGCCCCTCCACCTGCGCAACGCGCCCACGCCCCTCATGAAGGAGCTCGGCTACGGGCGCGACTACCGCTACCCGCACGACGCGCCCGACGCCTTCGTCCCGGACCGCAACCTCCCCGACGTCCTCGGCGAGGCGCGCTTCTACGACCCGAAGGAGATCGGGGCCGAGCAGGACCTCAAGCGGCGTCTCGATCTCTGGCGCAACTGGAGGAAGGGCCAGGGGAAATCCTGATTCCGCCTCACGCCGGGTCCGGCAGCCACGCACCGTGGAAGCCGAAGGGCACACGCTGGGGCAGGCGGATCCGCGCCACGGGCCGCTCCCCGAACGAAGCGGCGTCGAGGATCACGAGCTCGGATCCGTCGCGGCTCGCGTCGTAGACGTAGGCGAGCACGAAGCCCTCGTCCTCGCCCGCGCGCCCCGACGCCGGCACGAAGACGCCTTCGCCCGGCGCGAAGCCCGCGCCGAACTCGTGCGCCTCGACCTTCCCGCTCGCGAGGTCGTACTTCACGAGGGAGCTCGGCTCGACGACGCTCGTCGGGCTCGCGACGGCCCACCCGAAGCGGTGCGGCAGGCCGACGCGCCGCTCGTCCACGCGCGGGAACTCGATCGGGCGGTCGTCGAGGGCCTGCTCGCTCGCCCTCCCCGTCGCGAGATCCAGGCGCCAGCGGTGCAGCGTGGCCGGCTCGAAGCCCTGGGAGTCCTTCCTCCAGAGCTCGCGGTAGCGCACCACGTCCACCCCCACCGCGTCGCCGTCGTCCCAGGCGTTGAGCGGATGGAACACGTAGCAGGGCTCGACCTCGAACCAGCGCACGTCGATGTTCGAGCCGCCGCGGGGCATGATCCCCACCCGGGCGCCGTACTCGTCGCTCCAGCGGTACGGGAAGCGGCCCTCCGCGACGAGCGCCGGATCGAACACCACGGGCAGGTCCATGAACACCACGCGGCCCCGCGTGATCGCGAAGTCGTGGATCATGGTGGGGCCCGGCACCTCGATCACCTCGCTCTGCACGAGCTTCCCCGCGGCGTCCGCGCGGTGATAGGTGAGGAAGGGCGGCGCGAAGGCGTAGCCGAAGAAGTGGAGCTCGCCCGTCGTCGGGCAGAGCTTCGGGTGCGCGGTCATCGCGGTGTCGAGCCGCCCGCCGAAGTCGTACGGGCCGAGGGTCTCGAGCTCGCCGGTCACCTCGGTGGGGAGCGAGCTCTCGACGAGGGCGAAGATCCGGCGCGCGTGGGCCACGACCGCCGTGTTGGCCACGCCGACGCTGCGGTCCACGCTCCCGTCCTCGCGCACGAACGAGAGGCCCTCTTCGAGGCTCCGCGTGCGCACCCAGCGGTTGCGATACCAGGAGGCCCTGCCGCCCTCGAGGCGCACGCCGTGGAGCATGCCGTCGCCGAGGAACCAGTGCGCGGACCAGCCCG
>DASRUS010000312.1:0-6479 GCA_035687825.1 Myxococcota bacterium
CCCACCGAGAGCACCAGCATGCCGTGGGCGATGCGCGACTGGAACGGGGAGCGCGCCGCGTACTCCACGTCCGTGTGCAGGGGGTGCCAGTCGCCGGTCAGCGCCGCGAAGGCGACGACGTCGGCCTCGGTGATCGTGCGCGCGGGCGTGGTGAAGCGTTCGCCCACGCGGTAGTCGTCGAGCCAGGCCTTCTCCACCGGGTCTCCCCGCGCCCTCGCGCGCGACGGGACATTGCGCGTCGCCCATCCCGGTGTCAACCGCCGCGCGCGGCGTCGAGGAGACCGATCAGGTACGGCCGCATCGCCCGCGCCGGGAGGATCTCCTCCAACGATCCCACCCGCAGCGCGCGCTCCACCGTGTGGATCGCGTCGAACTCCGCGGCGAGCTCCGCCTGCTTCTCGAGGCGCAGCGTGCGCTCCACCCGCTCCAGGGCCTCGCGCGCGTCGGGGCCGGGGCGCGCGCGGAGCTCCGCGCGCAGCCGCGCCACGCGCGGATCCGCGGCGGCGCGCGCGCGCACCTCGCGCTCGAAGACCACCGCCGCGGCAGGGCCGCCGCCGATCACCGAGGCGTAGGAGCCCTCCAGCGCCGCGGCGCGCAGGTTCGGGTTGAGCTCCCGCGAGAACACCACGTAGGCGCCGCCGTGATAGCGCGAGACCACCAGGAAAACGATCGGTCCCGCGAAGTTCACGACCGCCCGCGCGATCTCCGCCCCGTACTCGAGCTGGAGCTTGCGCATGGACTCCGGCGATCCGTCGAAGCCCGAGAGGTTCGCGAGGATCACGACCGGGCGGTTGCCGCTCGCCGCGCCGAGGGCGCGCGCGACCTTCTTGGACGAGAGCGGGAAGAGCGTTCCGCCGGTCCACGCGTCCGGCCCGTCCGCCGGGCGGTAGCCCTCGCGCGGCACGCTCTGGCTCTCGATCCCCACCAGGCACACGGGGTGGCCGCCGAGGTGCGCGTCCCACACGATCGCGGTCTCCGCACCCACCCAGCCGGGCCAGCGCTCGAGCGTTCCCCCGTCGCGATCCACCAGCGCGCGCAGCAGCGCACGCATGCCGAACGGGCGCTTGCGCCCCGGGTTGCTGCGGTCGTCGAAGATCTCGCCGATGGTCGCGAAGCCGTGACCGTCGGCCTCGCCGTAGGGCGACCCGGTGACGTCGCGCTCCGAGGGGTCCGACGTGGCGAGCCGCCGCGGCGCGGCCTCCCCCGGCGCGACGTACGTGAAGCCGTAGTGATCCATGAGGATCCGGTAGGCGTCCAGGAAGTCGTGGGCGAAGTAGTGCGCCTCGCCGTTCGGACCCATCACCCGCTCGTAGCCGCCGATGGCGAGCTCGTCCTCCCCCGAGACGCTCCCAGACGCCTCGAGGGCGGCGCGGCCCGTGAGGACCATGGATCCGCCGGGCAGCATGACGAGCGCGCCGCGGCCGTGGAGCCACATCGTGGCGAGCGCGTCGAAGTAACTTTGCGCGCCCACGTTCACCCCGTGCACGATCACGTGGATGGTGCCGCCCGCCTGCGTGAAGCGCACGATGCGGCGCGCGACGCGCGCGGTGGCGTCGAGGTTCTCGGTGCCGCTCTCCATGGCGATGCGCGCGCCGCTCGAGACGGGGATCCACTCCACGGGCACGCGGAGCGCCTCGGCGAGGTCGAGGGCCGCCACCAGGCGGTCGCACTCCGCGGGGCCGAGCGCGCCCATCTCGAGCGTCGGGTCCGAGAGGATCACGACGCGGCGCAGCCCCTCCGGGACCTTGTCGGTGGGGGTGGCGAGGACGCCGAAAACGACACCGCACGTGTTGCGCCCGAGGGGGCGCCCGGCGACGCACACGGCGCGGGGCTCGCGCGCGTCGGAAGCCAGGTCCCACTCCTCGAAGCGACCGCGCGGGAACGGGCGCGGCACGTCTTCGCTCGGGCGCTCGCCCTCGCCCGTCAGCAGCCGCAGGATCTCGTACGGGTAGAGCAGGCCGCGCCGGCGCGCCTCCGCGAGCCGCCGCTCCATCGGGCTCGCGGCCGCCAGGGGGGCGTGGTGCGGCTCGCGCCACGCGACCTCCATCTGCGAGCCGGTGCGATCGGAGATCACGACCTCCACGGGCCGGGCCACGCCCGTCGGCGCCGCGGGATCGAGGAGCTTCACGCGCACCACCACCTTCTCGAGCCCCAGGTGGCGCGTGGCGGGGTGCAGCTTGCGCGCGAGCTCCCACGCCGTCGTCGGGTCGAGGCTCACCTCGGGCGCGACGAAGAGCGCGAGCCGGTTCCAGTGCAGGCGCCGGCGCGGGTCGTGGCTGCCCACGATCGCGCGGAGCTGCCGCGTGGCTTCCGTGAAGGCGTGCTCGAAGACCGGCGCGTGCAGGCGCGCTTCGCGCCCCTCCTCGAACGCGAGGCCGCGCACGTCGCCGAGCACGAAGAAGCGCTCGTCCTCGGGAGCCTCGCGGTGACGGCCCCGGAAGCAGTAGAGGTCGTCCGCGCCGGGCAGGCGTTCGAGCTCGAACTCGCGCAGCCGCGCCAGGTCGATGCGCCCGGCCACCTCGGGATGCAGGCCGTGCAGCTCCAGGTGCGCGCCGCCCGCGCGCAGGTCGAAGCTCTCGGAGCGGTCTTCGCCCTCGGCGCCGAGGAACGTCACCACGAGGCGCTCGCCCCCGACCGGCGCGGCGCACCACGCCTCGACCTCACGCAGCGCCTCCTCGCGAGCCGGCTCGCCCGCCTCGACCACGATGAGCTCCAGCGCGGGGGACGCCTTGGGATCCATCGCCGCCTCGGCCTCCAGCATGCGCCCGAGCTTCTCGAGCCCGCGCCCGACCTCGGCCTGGCGGCACGCGACGCCCAGCACGCAGCGGCCCTCGGCGAGCTCGAGCCGCTCCACCGGGAGGTCGCCGATGCCCCCGCCCACGCGGGCGAGGCGCGCGCCCGGGGCGTAGAGCCGGTGCAGGTGCGCCGAGAGCGCGATGGCGCGCCGGCGCGGGTCCGCTTCCAGGAGCAGGCGCCCGATGCGGTCGAAGACCGGGCGCGGCGACGCGGCGAGCTGGACCAGGGCCTCCGCGGGCGGCGAGATGGATTCGTGCTCGGCGAGCGAGAGCCACGACTCGACGCGCTGCGTGGTGCGCTCGGCCTCCCGGGCGATCGGCTCGGACTGGAAGAGCTCGTAGCGCGCCTCGAGGGCGGCGTCCGCCACGGCGTCGGAGACGAGGCCCCGCATGGCCGCGATGCGCGAGAGCGCCTCCTCGAGGCCCGCGTCGTCGCCGAGCCGCACCCCCGCCCGGGAGAGCGCCGCCAGCCGGCGCACCAGCGCGAGCACGAGCTGACGCCGCAGCTCCACCGTGTGCCGCGTGGCGAGCAGGCGCAGCACCGCGCGCTCGAGCGCCGCGCCGGGCTCGAGCGCATCCACCCCGTAGTGCGACAGCGCCCGGCGCACCAGCTCCAGGAACTCGTCCGCGATCCCCGCGCCCCCCGCCCGTAGGCGACGCACGAACATGCGCAGGCGCGCCTGGTTCGACGGTCCCTGTGCCCCCGAGACCGAGGCGCGCGGCGCGCGCACGAAGAGCGTCTCCACGTCGGAGAAGGCCCGCACCTCGCCGCGCAGCTCCGCGAGCTCGCGCAGGAAGGCGTCGGAGAGCGCGACCGGGAGCGGCGTCGAGAGGAACGCGAGCAGCCGCTCGCCGCGCTCGGGGATCACGTCCCAGCCGAGGAGCACGCGGCCGATCTCCTCCCGAGCCGCCTGGAGCGCGCGGCGGCGCAGCGCCGGCTCGAGGGCGTCCGCCTCGGTGAGCCGCACGCGCAGGCCCTCTTCCGGCGGCGCCACGAGCAGATCCAGGGGGTCGCCCTCCTCGTCGAGCGCGATGCGCGCCGCGCCGGACGCGCCCGACGCCTCCGCCTCGGGATCGATCACGAGGAGCACCTCGCCGGCGGCCACTTTTTGGCCGCGCGCGACGCGCACCTCGCGCACCACGCCCGCGAGCGGCGCGCGGAACGCGATCTCGGTCTTCATGGATTCGAGGAGCCCGAGCGGGTCGCCCGCCGCCACGCGCTCGCCCGCGCGCACCTGCACCGCCACCACCATGGCGGGGGACGGGGCGCGGACGTGACCCGCGCTCTGCCAGCCGAAGCCGTGCGCGTGCCCCTCCACCTCCACGCGCAGGCGCGCCTCGTTCGCGTCGTGCAGGATCCTCCAGGTGCGCCCGCCGAGCTCGAGGCGCGCGACGTTCGCGCTCTCCTCGCGCAGCGCCGCGCCGGTGGAGCGCCCGTCGAGCTGGACCCGGTAGCGCCAGGAGCCCCCGGCGAAGACCTGGAGCTGGTAGCTCTGGCCGCGGTGCGAGAGATCGATGCGCTGGCCGAGGGAGGGCGGCACGCGCGCGGGCGCGACGTCCGAGGGGTCGGCGAAGAAGTTCAGGCGCGCGACGTTTCGATTGCGCTGGTAGGCGAGGATCGCCGCGGCGACCAGGGCGGGGGCGGCGTGCGGCGGCCCCGCGTCGCGCGCGGCGGCGAAGCGCTCGAGCCACCCCGTGTCCACGCCGCCCCGGCGGAAGTCGTCGCTCGCGAGCACGTCGAGGAGGAAGCCCTTGTTCGTGGCCCCTCCCTCGACCACGAGCTCGAGGTCGCGGAGCGCCGCCGCCAGGCGCGCGCGCGCCTCCGCGCGGTCCGCGCCGTGCGCGATCAGCTTCGCCACGAGGGAGTCGAAGGCCGCGGGCACCTCGCTCCCCGCAGCGAAGCCCGTGTCGATGCGGAGGCCCGGTCCGAGCGCCGCGTCGAAGCGCGCGATGCACCCCGGCGCGGGCAGGAAACCAGCCTCGGCGTCCTCGGCGCACACGCGCGCCTCCATGGCCGCGCCGCGCTCGACGACGCGCAGGCCCCCGAGCCGCTCGCCCCGAGCGATGCGGATCTGGAGCTCCACGAGGTCGAGCCCCGTGGTCGCCTCGGTGACGCCGTGCTCCACCTGGAGGCGCGGGTTCAGCTCCAGGAACACGAAGGCGTCGCCCGTCACCAGGAACTCCACGGTGCCGAGCCCGGCGTAGCCCGCCTCGCCCGCCAGGCGCAGCGCCGCCGCGTCGAGCGCCCGACGGAGCTCGCGGGAGAGGCCCGGCGGCGGCGCCTCCTCCACGAGCTTCTGCGAGCGCCGCTGCACCGAGCAGTCGCGCAGGCCGAGCGCGCGCACGGCGCCGAAAGCGTCCGCGGCGATCTGCACCTCCACGTGGCGCGCGCCGAGGACGGCCTGCTCGAGGAAGACGCGGGGGTCGCCGAAGGCGGCCTGCGCCTCCGCCGCCGCCGCGCGCAGCGCCTCGGGGAGCGCGCCCTCCGCGTGGACCGCGCGGATCCCGCGCCCGCCCCCGCCCGCGGCGGCCTTGATCACGAGCGGGAGGCCGATCCGGCGGGCGACCGCGAGGGCCGCGTCGGCGTCCTCCACCGCTTCGCCGCTCCAGAGCGCCACGGGGATGCCCAGGCGCTCCGCCATCCGTTTGGCCGAGATCTTGTCGCCGAGGGCGCGCAGCACCGCTGCATCGGGCCCCAGGAAGCGCAGCCCCGCGGCCTTCACGCGCTCCGCGAACGCGGGATCCTCGGACAGGAAGCCCCAGCCCGGCCAGACCGCGTCGGCGCCGCCCGCGAGCAGCGCGTCGATCACCCGCTTCGCGTCCAGATACGCCTCGGCCTCGCGGCCGCGCGTCGCGGGGAGCTCGACGGCGCGGTCCGCGTGGCGCACGAAGGGCGCGTCGCGTTCCACCCGCGTGTAGAGCACGAGCGCCTCGAGGGGGACGCCCTCGCGCTCGCGCAGGGCCTTCACGGTGCGCAGGCAGCGCAGCGCCGCCTCGCCCCGGTTGGCGATGCCGAGGCAGCGGATGCCGCCCCCGGGCCCTGGACGCCGGCGCGCCGGGCTCACGCCGCCTCCTCGAAGCGCAGGAAGTAGCCGGCCCAGATGAGGCCGGCGCCGACTCCGACGACCGCCACGTCGTCCCCGGGTCCCCACTTCTCGAGCTTCTCGAGGAAGCGGTTCGTGATCTCGTTCTCGGGATGGAAGTGACCGAGCCCGTGGAGGAAGAGCGTCACGAGCCCGATCCCGCCACGTGCTCGCCGCCGTCCACGCGGATCACCTCGCCGTTGATCCAGCCCGCCTCGTCGGTCGCGAGCAGCGCGATCACGTTCGCCACGTCGCGCGGGGTGGTGAGGCGCCGGAAGGGGTTGCGCAGGCGCGCCTGGGCCTTGAGAAACTCGCTCCCGGGGATGGCGCGCAGCGCGGGCGTGTCGGTGACCCCCGCCTGGATCACGTTGGTGCGCACGCCGAAGGGCGCGAGCTCCACCGCCAGGGAGCGAGCCACGGACTCCAGCGCGCACTTGGCCGCGCCCACCGCGGCGTAGCCCTTCCACGCGACGGCGTTGCCCTCGCTGGTCAGGCCGAAGACGCGCGCGTCGGCGGCGAAGAGCCCGCGCGAGAGCAGCGCCTGCGCCCAGCCCACCAGGCTCGTGCCCATGGCGTGGACGGTGCGGGCCAGGTCGTCCTC
>DASRUS010000313.1:0-3799 GCA_035687825.1 Myxococcota bacterium
ATCCACCTCGTCTTCGTCTCCGCCGCGAACGGCGCGGCGCCGCTCGTGCTGCCGCGCGTCCTCGTCTCCGCCGGGCGCAGCAGCCGCGCCACGCTGATCGTGGACTGCGTGTCGCTCGGCGACGGCCCCTGCTTCACGAACGCCGTCTGCGAGGTCGATTGCGCCCCGGACGCGGAGCTCCACCTCGTGCTGCTCCAGCGCGAGGGAGCCCGGAGCTTCCACGTGGCGAACGTCTCCGCGCACCAGGCCCGCGACAGCCGTCTCGCGACGCACACGCTCTCGCTCGGGGGATCGCTCGTGCGCAACGACCTCGCGGTCGAACTCGGCGCGGAAGGCGCCGAGGCCACGCTCCACGGGCTCTACGTGGGGACCGAGCGGCAGGTGCTGGACAACCACACCCTGGTGGACCACGCGCGGCCCCACGGCACGAGCCGCGAGCTCTACAAGGGGATCCTGGGCGGGAGCGCCCGGGGCGTGTTCCGCGGGCGCATCCTGGTGCGCGAGGGCGCCCAGAAGACCGACGCGCGGCAGTCGAACGCGAACGTGCTGCTCGGCGACGGCGCCGAGATCGACACGAAGCCGCAGCTCGAGATCCGCGCCGACGACGTGAAATGCAGCCACGGCTCGAGCATCGGCGCCCTCGACCAGGATGCGCTCTTCTATCTGCGGAGCCGCGGCCTCGACCTGGCGAAGGCGCGCGACGTGCTGACCCAGGGCTTCGCCGCGGAGATCCTGCGCGCGCTCCCCGTGGCGGGCCTCGGCGACTGCGTGGCCGAGCTTCTGCTCGAGCGCCTGCGCGGCCCAGCGGTAGCGGCGTGAGCGCCCGGCCCGACGCGCCGTACGACGTGGAGCGCGTGCGCAAGGACTTCCCGATCCTCCAGCGCAGCATGCGCGGCAAGCCGCTCGTCTACCTCGACACGGCGGCGAGCGCGCAGAAGCCCCAGGCCGTGATCGACGCGATCGTGGACCTCTACTCGAAGCACTACGCGAACATCCACCGCGGGCTCTACGAGCTCTCCGAGACCTCGACGCGCCTCTTCGACGAGGCGCGCGAGAAGGTGCGCCGCCTGCTCGGCGCCGCGGACGCGCGCGAGATCGTCTTCACGCGCAACGCCACCGAGGCGATCAACCTGGTGGCGGCCAGCTTCGGCCGGACCCACGTGGGTCCCGGCGACGAGGTGCTGATCACGCACCTCGAGCACCACGCGAACATCGTCCCCTGGCAGCAGCTCTGCCTCGAGAAGGACGCGCGTCTGCGCGTGGCTCCGGTGAGCGACGCGGGTGAGCTCCGGCTCGAAGAGCTCGAGCGGATGATCTCGCCCCGCACGAAGCTCGTGGCGCTCGCGCACGTCTCGAACGCCCTCGGCACCATCAACCCGGTGCGCGAGGTGGTGGCGCTGGCACGCGCGCACGGCGTGCCGGTCCTCGTGGACGGCGCCCAGGCCGTGCCGCGCTTCCCGGTGGACGTGCGCGCGCTCGGCTGCGACTTCTACGTCTTCTCCGGCCACAAGCTCTACGGGCCGACGGGGATCGGGGCGCTCTGGGCACGCGCGGAGCACCTCGAGGCGATGCCGCCCTACCAGACGGGGGGCGACATGATCTCGTCCGTCTCCTTCGAGAAGACCACGTGGAACAAGATCCCGCACAAGTTCGAGGCGGGAACGCCCGACATCGCCGGCGCCGTGGGCCTCGGCGCGGCCATCGACTACGTGAGCGCCCTCGGGCTGGAGCGCATCGCGCGCCACGAGGACGACCTCCTCGCCCACGGCACGCGGCTGCTGGGCGAGATCCCCGAGGTGCGCATCGTCGGCACGGCGCGGCGCAAGGCGGGCGTGCTCTCCTTCGTGGTGGAGGGCGTGCACCCCCACGACGTGGGCACGATCCTCGACCAAGAGGGGATCGCGATCCGCGCGGGCCACCACTGCGCGCAGCCCCTCATGGATCGCCTGGGGCTCCCCGCCACGGCGCGCGCGTCGCTCGGCCTCTACAACCGGAGCGAGGACCTGGAGCGCCTGGCCGCCGGCCTGCGCAAGGTCGTGGAGATGTTCCGCTGATGTCGGAGCTGCGCGAGCTCTACCAGACGATGATCCTCGACCACTACAAGCGGCCGCGCAACCGCGGCCGGCCCGAGGCCGCGGACCGGCGCGCCGCGGGCGACAATCCGCTGTGCGGGGACAAGGTGACCGTCTTCGCGCGCGTGAAGGACGGCGTCGTCACCGACGTGGGCTTCGAGGGCTCGGGCTGCGCGATCTCGACGGCCTCGGCCTCGCTCATGACCGAGAGCGTGAAGGGCCGCCGCGTCGAGGAGGTGGCCAAACTTTTTGACCGCTTCCACGAGGTGGTGACGGGCGCGAGCGAGCCGGGCTCCGACCTCGGGAAGCTCACCGTCTTCGTCGGGGTGCGGGAGTTTCCCATGCGCGTCAAGTGCGCGACCCTCGCCTGGCACACGCTGCGCGCTGCCCTCGAGGGCGGCGGGGCGGTCTCGACGGAGTGACGCGACGAGCGCGCGGAGCGAAGCCATGAGTGACGAGCCGAATCCCCTGGAGAAGATCCGCGAGCAGGTGATCGCGGAGATCCACACCTGCTACGACCCGGAGATCCCCGTGGACATCTGGGAGCTCGGGCTCATCTACGAGCTCGACGTGAAGCAAGGCGGCGCCGTCGCGGTGAAGATGACGCTCACCTCGCCCATGTGTCCGGTCGCCGAGATCCTGCCGCCCGAGGTCGAGGCCAAAATTCGGGCGGTGCCCGGCGTCTCCGACGTGAGCCTCGAGCTCGTCTGGGACCCGCCCTGGAACCCGAGCCGGATGTCGGAGGCCGCGCGGCTCGAGCTCGGGATGTGACGGACGACGCCACCCGCCGGGTGGCCACGAGCCGCTGCGAATCGGGACGGCTGCGCGAGGCCGGGGACCTCGTCGCCTGCGAGGAGCCCCTCGAGATCCACCTCGACGGGGCTCCCTTCGTCGTGGTGATGCGCACCCCCGGAGCGGACCGCGAGCTCGCCCTGGGGCTGCTGCTCGCCGAGGGGATCGTGGGCTGCGCGAAGGACGTGGCGTCCGTGCACCACGAGAGCGTGGCGCCGGACCCGGACGCCGCGGGCAACGTGATCCGCGTGAACCTGCGACCCGGCCTGCGCGTGGACCTCGATTCGCTGCGCCGGAACCTCTACGCGAGCGCGAGCTGCGGCGTGTGCGGGAAGGCGAGCATCGAGGCGGCGCTGCGCACGGCTCCGCCGCTCCGCGATCCCGCGCGCTTCGCCGCGGCGTTCTTCCCGCCCCTCGTGGGTCGCCTGCGCGAGGCCCAGCGGGCCTTCGCCGAGACGGGCGGGCTCCACGCCGCGGCGCTCTTCGACGCGAACGCGAAGCTCCTCGTGGTGCGCGAGGACGTGGGCCGGCACAACGCCGTGGACAAGGTGGTGGGCTGGGCGCTCGAGCGCGAGCTCCTCCCGCTCGCCGGCCACGTGCTCCTCGTCTCGGGGCGCATCTCCTTCGAGGTGGCGCAGAAGGCGCTCGCCGCGTGGATCCCCGTGGTGGCCGCGGTCTCCGCCCCCTCGTCCCTGGCGGTCGCCCTCGCCGAGGCGTCGGGCATGGCGCTCGTAGGCTTCCTGCGCGGCGGCGGCTTCAACGTATACGGCGCCCGCACCCGCATCGAGGCCCCGAGCTGAAGGAGTGTCCCTCGAGTTGTGAGGAAGTTGGAACGTCCCCTAAGTTCAGAGCTCGTGGCTGATCCCACCGACTCGCGGCCCGCCGGGGGGCTCGACGCGGTCGTCTCCACGCTGCGCGAGGTCCGCCGCCACGGC
>DASRUS010000314.1:0-3766 GCA_035687825.1 Myxococcota bacterium
GACGTTGATCTCGGTGTAGCCCGTGAGCATCATGCGCACGACGTCGGGGTGGCGCTCGCGCACCGCGGAGAGGAGGTCCACGCCGCTCATCTCCGGCATGCGCTGGTCGGTCACGACGACCTGCGCCGGCTCGTTCCCGAGAAGCTCGAGCGCCTCGCGGGCGCGGGACGCGGTGAGGACCTTCCAGGGCTCGTTGCGGAACAGGCGCTGGAAGGCCTTCAGGATGTTGACTTCGTCGTCCACGAAGAGGACGGTGTGCTGCGCTTCCAAATCTCCCTCCCCGGCCCGCTCGAACGCACGGGCCCGGGGGGTTCCTTCCAAGTCCCGTGCCAGGTGCCGGGCCGCGGCGGTTTGTGTTGGGCGCGCGCGGCGCTGGGCGGGAGAGCTGCGCACGCGGAGCGGCGCCGCAAGTGTCCCGACCACGGGATCCCCGTCGGAAGGGGCGCGGCAACGCGCGCGCAGCTTGCGTGGGCGCTGCCGGCGGCGTGCGCGGCAGCGCGCACGCAGGCGCGGGGCGGAGTGCGCGGGGGGCGCACCGATCCGGATCGCGCCGGCGGCGGTCGGAGGAGCGACGCGCAACGGGGCGTGCGTGGGGGTCCCAAAGCTGGGACGTCCCGGATCCGGGACGCGGCGGCGGCGGCGCACGCGCGGCGCGGCGGCCGCGGCTCAGACGTAGGTGCCGAGGTGCGGGATGCGTATGCTCGCGCGGCGGAAGCGCTCCACCTCGTCCATGAGGTCGCGCGTGGCGACGGGAGTCACGGGCTCGCCGGCCGCGTCGCAGCGCGCCTTGCGGCGCAGCACCGCGTGCAGCAGGCGCACCCACTCCCCGGGCGTGAGCCCGGGCTGCCCCTTCACCACCTCGAGCCAGTCCACGGCGTCGAAGAGCTGGCGACCGGCCCGCTTTTGGGCCGATTCGGCATGCACGCGCAGGGTCGCGACGATGTCGTCCGGGAAGCTCGGCAGCACCTCCACGATGCGCTCGAAGCGCCGCGCGGCGAGGAACGCGGGGCGCAGCGTATCGGGGTGGCTCGTGGAGCCCGCCACGAGCGTCGTGCCCGCGGCGATGGTGCGATCCACGAGGTCGAGGAGGAAGTCCATGATGGGACCGATGGGCAGGTCGGGTCGCCGGGCGCCGATCTCCTGGGCGCGCGAGAACTCGAGCTCGTCGAAGAAGACGGTGACGGGCGGCATCTCGCCGAGCGCCTGCGTCCAGGCGGCGAGGAGCTCGCTCACGCTGCCCGTGGCGTGTACCACCTGGAGCACGAGCAGGGGGACCTCGACGCGCAGGAACGCCGTCTCCGCGCGGGTGGCGAGAAGGCGCACGAGGAGCGTCTTGCCCACGCCGGGCTGGCCGATCAGCAGCAGCGCGTGGGGCGGCTGCGTGCCCCAGCGCTCGTAGACCTCGGGCGAGGTCGCGGCGCAGGCGTAGGTGAGGATCTCCTCCTTCGCCGCGGCGAGGCCGCCGATCTCCTCGGTGCTCTGGTCGGGCGCGGCGTCGAGCCGGGTGGCGTGTGCGACGGCGGGGAACTTGCGCTCGAAGCTCGCCCACAGGTTCTGGGCGCGCTCGCGCTGGAGGGTGCGGTCGTCCACCCGGGCAGTCTACCGCCCCGGAGAGGCGCCCGGTTATGCTCGGGGCGTGGCGGCCCCCTTCGACGGCGAGACCCTGGAGCGGGCGCGGCGCGCCCTGGCGCGGCGCGATCCGGTGCTGCGCCCGCTCATCCGGCGCGTGGGGCCCTGCGGCCTGCGACGACGCGGCGACCCGTACGGCGCCCTCGTCCGCTCCGTCCTCTACCAGCAGCTCGCGGGCGCCGCCGCGGCGGCCATCCACGCGCGGCTGCGCGCGCGCTTCGGCGGACGCGATCCGCGGCCCGAAGCGCTCCTCGCCGCCCGCGACACGGAGCTCCGCGCGGTCGGCCTCTCGCGCCAAAAGGTTGCGGCGCTGCGCTCCATCGCGACCGCTTTCGACGACGGCAGCGTGAGCGCGCGCCGCCTCGGGCGCATGGACGACGACGCGGTGATCGAGTGCGTGACGCAGATCCGGGGCGTCGGCGTCTGGACCGCGCACATGCTGCTCATGTTCTCACTGGGCCGCCCCGACGTGCTGCCCGTCGGCGACTACGGCATCCGCAAGGGCGTGCAGTTCCTGTACGGGCTGCGCGAGCTGCCCGGCCGCGCCGAGCTCGAGGGCGTGGCGGAGCGCTGGCGCCCGTGGCGATCCGTGGCGAGCTGGTACGTGTGGCGCCACGACGAGGTGGATGGGTCGCCCTGAGCGCGCGCCGCCGTGCGCTCGCGGGTCCGGCTGCCCGGCACCCGGGCCCGGGATTCGCCATACTGCTCGCCCGCGTCCCCATCGTCTAGAGGCCCAGGACCCGGCCCTTTCAAGGCCGCGACACGGGTTCGAATCCCGTTGGGGACGCCCGACCCTTCAGAGCGCCGCGTCTTCGCCCCGCAGCCCCGCGAGGAAGAAGCGAGTCGTGGCCTGTGCGATCTCCTCGAGCGTGCGTCGCTCGAGCAGGCGCGCGAGGACGTGCGGAGCGGTGAGGGCGAACCAGACGCCGACCGCGTGATCCACGTCCGTGTCGGGCGCGAAGTGGCCCTGCTGGACGCCGCGCTCGACGAGTGCGCGGAAGAACGCCTCCAGGGCCTGGCGCTCGAAGAAGTCGGCGTACTCCGGCGGATGCAGGCCGCTGAAGAGCTCCACCGCGAGCCGGCCGTACTCCTTCAGGTTGCGGAAGCCGAGGTCCATGATGCGTGCGATGCACTCTTCGGCGTCGGGATGGCGCGCGGCGATCGTGATGAACTCCGCGCGCGTGCGCTCCACCATCTCCTGCGCCACCTCGCGGTAGAGCGCCTGCTTGCTGCCGTAGCTGCGGTAGACGGCGCTCGCGCCGACGCCCGCGCGGGCCATCACGTCGCGGATGTCCACGTCGAAGCCCTTCTCCGCGAGGGCCTGCTTGGCGGCCTCGAAGATCCGCTGGCGCGCGTGGCGGGGCGGTCGGCTGTCGGGGGCCTGCTGGCGGAGGTGTTGGAGCAGCGACCGGAACACCGGATCGTGCTGGGTCCAGCGCGAGACCGTGGCCGGCGTGACGCGACAGCGGTCTGCGGTCTCGCGGCGCGTCTTGCCGCTCGCGAGGAGCGAGGCGGCCTTCACCTGGATCCGCTTGAGCTTGGGGTTCGTCATCCGGCCTCGCGTGGATCCTGGTTCTTCGTAGAACGGTGAGCGCGGAGCCCGGCTCGCGGGAGTTCCCGGAAGAACCCATCAGTCTACCGTACGCTCGCGGGACGGCAGGGAGGCGGTTCAGCGGCCGGCGGGAGGCCCCGCGGCGACGCGGCCTCGCGCAGGGCCAGATCGAGCTGCGCCGCGCCCGCGAAGCCGACCCAGCGTCGCAGAGCGCGGGCGGGTAACGCGCGCGACGTGCGCGCGCTATCCGAAGCGCGCGCCGGGCCGCGCTTCCACCGCGCGCGTCTGGCCGCCGGCGGTGAGGAAGGCCTGCATGCGCCGGCGCGCCTCGGGGAGCGCCACGCACTCCTCGAACAGGCGCGCCTCGAGGGTGAGGCCTTCGGCGACGCCCGTCTCCGCGGCGAGGACCGCGGCCTTCGCGCGCGCGACGGCCTCGGGCGGGAACGAGGCGATGCGCTTTGCCAGGCCGTCCACGAAGGGGCCGAGCTCGTCGGGAGGCAGCGCGCGGTTCACGATCCCGTAGCGCTCGGCGAGGTCCGCGGGGAAGTCCGCCGCGCCGAGCACGATCTCGAGGGCGCGGCTCCT
>DASRUS010000315.1:0-2138 GCA_035687825.1 Myxococcota bacterium
TACTCGTCGAGCGTGACGGCGTCCGCCCCGCCCGGCAGGATGCCCGAGTCGGCGTAGACCGTGTCGCCGTAGTAGACGAAGAAGTCGGGCTGCTCGTCGGCGGCCGCGGAGAGCACGTAGAAGTCGAGATCGTTGCGGCGCGTGAAGCCGTAGTTCGAGTCGCCGGAGACGACGAAGCGCAGCGGTGCGGCCTCGCGCGGGTCGGGCGCCGTGAGGAAGCTCCCCACGCGGCTGTAATCGAACGCGACGCGTTCTCGGAAGGCGAGGAAGCGGTACCAGTAGCGGGTGGCCGGCTCCAGCTCCGAGACGCGGGCGCGGATGGTGAAGTCGTGCCGGGCCCGGGCGCGGACCACCCGCTGGCGAACGATCGTCTGGAACCCGGGATCCGTGGCCAGCTCGAGGACCACCCGCTGAGAGCGCGCCTCGGGAAGGCTCGGGGTCGCGCGGGTCCACAGGATCGCCGAGCGCGGCCCCACCTCGAAGGCGCCGACCCCGAGGTCGAAGGTGGCACCGCAGGCGAGGAGGGCCACGAGGCAGAGGGCGGGGTGGGGCCGGGTGCAGGGTCGCATGGCGCGCCTCCACTCACCCCCCGGCGCGCCCAGTCTACCCCCGTCGCGTGGCCCGGAGCGAGGAGCTCGGGAACCGGCTCAGGAGCCCGCTCACGAACCGGGTTTGGCCGGGGCCGGCGCGGGCTTCGTCGCGGCCGGCGGCGCCGCCACGATCTCGAGCAGCTCCACCTCGAAGCGGAGCGCGGCGCCCGGCGGGATCTTGTCCCCCGCGCCGCGGCTGCCGTACGCGATCTCGGCGGGGCAGACGAGGGCCGCCTTGCCGCCCGTGCTCATGAGCTGGAGGCCCTCGGTCCAGCACGGGATCACGCGGTTCAGCGGGAACTGCGCCGGGGTGCCCCGCTCGCGCGAGCTGTCGAAGACGCGGCCGTCCCGGAGCGTTCCCACGTAGTGGACCTTCACCGTGTCGGTGGCCTCGGGCTTGGCGCCGCTGCCGGCCTGGGCCTCGCGATACACGAGCCCCGACGGGGTGCGGACGGCGCCCGGCTCCGCGGCAGCGGCGTCCACGAACGAGAGCGACGCCTGCTGCTCCGCCTCGGCGGTCTTCTCGCGGCGCGCCTGGGCGAACGGGTCGATCTTCGGGCCATAGGTCTCGAGCTCGACCTTGGGGGTGCGGTCGTGGACGCCGTCCGAGAAGCCCGAGACGAGCACCTCGACCTCCTCGGGGCTGAGCGAGAACGATTCGGCGTTGCGCGCGAGGACGAGACCGAGGGCGTAGATGGTCTTGGCGTCCTCGCTTTCCAGCGAAGGCTCCGCCACGGCGCCGCAGGCCACCGCGAGGGAGAGGGCCAGGGTCACGGCGAGCGAGCGCAGTCGCATGGAGGCACCCCCCGGGAATCGAACGAGGGCGGCACTCTAGGGAATCGACCCGGGGTTTGCATGGGGGCCCGGGCCTGGCCTATCCCGTGGAGCCCACCGGAGGCTCCGCCGTGCATCCCATCGTCCGCGAGGAACTCGAGCTCCTCGATCGGGTGCTGCGCGCGCTCGAGGAACCCGAGCCCGACGGGCTCGACGCGGAGGCGGCGCTCGTCGCGGAGCTCCAGCGTCTGCGCGAGCTGCTCGTGGACCGCCAGGAGGAGAAGGACCGCCCGGCGCTGCTCGACCAGTGGAACCGCCACGCGGCGCTCCTCGAGCACGTGCGCCGCTCCCAGCGCCGGGCGCGCGTGGAGCGCGCCTCGCCCTACTTCGCGCACCTGCGCCTGCGCGAGGGCGAGCTGGAGCGCGACCTCTGCCTGGGCCGGGCCACCTGCCTGCGCGGCGGCGTGCGCGTGGTGGACTGGCGACACGCTCCGGTGTCGCGGATCTTCTACCGCTACCGGCAGGGCGAGAGCTACGAAGAGCAGTTCGGCGGTCGCAGCGCGGCGGGCGAGGTGGTGGCGCGGCGCACGGTGGTGGTGCGCGGCCAACGCCTGGAGCGCGTGGACGCCCCCGAGGCGAGCTTCGTGCGCGCCGGCGACGGCGCCTGGGAGCAGCTCGCCCCCGCGCCGCGCCGCCTCGCGGGCGGGCAGGGCGCCGCGCTGCGCGCCCACGCGCGCGGCGGCGGGGGCGCGCGCCGGCTCGGCACCGACCCCG
>DASRUS010000316.1:0-2553 GCA_035687825.1 Myxococcota bacterium
ATCGACGACTCGAGGTTGTTGGGCTTGCCCCGGTCGGCGAGCCAGGCCGCGCGCAGCACCGTGAGCATGGCCGCCTCCTGGAGCGCCTCGAGCTCGAGGAACTTCTGCGCCGCCGCCGACTGCGCGTGGACGCCCGGGCCGTACTCGAGCTCGACCCCCGCCGCCTCGAGCTCCTCGCGCGTCCAGTCGAGCGCCGCCTGGGAGATGCCGAGGCCGATGGCCGCCACCGCCGGGCGCGTCATGTTGAAGGTCTTCATGACGCCGCGGAAGCCGCCCGAGCTCTCCTTCGGGATGGACTCGTCGCCGCCGAGCAGGTTCCCGCGCGGGATGCGGCAGTCCTGGAACACGTAGGCCGCGGTGTCGTCGGCTCGGATCCCGAGCTTCTTCTCCTTGTGCGTGACGACGAAGCCGGGGGCCCCCTTCTCCACGAGGAACGACTTGATCCCCGCGCGCCCCGCCGACCGGTCGATCGTGGCCCACACCACGACGCCCTCCGCGCGGCAGCCGGTCGTGACGAAGATCTTCTCGCCGTTCACGACCCACTCGTCCGTCTTCTCGTCGAGGACCGCGCTGGTCGCCACGCGCGAGGGATCCGAGCCGCAGCCCGGCTCGGTGATCGCCATGGCGAGGGTGAGATGACCCCAGCGCTTCTGCTGCTCGGGCGTCCCGGCGGCGCGCAGCGCCGCGTTGCCGAGCCCGCCCCGGCCCCGGCGCATGCGCACCGAGTAGTCGCCCCAGGTCTGCGCGGCGGCGATCAGCATTGTCATCACGCCGATCCCCGAGTCGTCCACGCCGCGCCCCTTCATGACCGCCATCAGGTCGGGGAAGTCCTTCGCCTCCGGCAGCTCGTCGGGCGGGAACTCCTCCTCGTGCTCGTCGTAGTGGCGGGCGTAGCCGCGGCACACGAGCGCCTCCTGGCGCAGGTGGCCGAGGATTTCGCGGTCCTTGTCGCTGAGTTCGAGGTCGATCATGTGATTCTCCCTGCCTAGACGGTCGCCAGGCCTTCGAGCACGCCGAGGGTGCGCGCGTTGCGGTACCACATCTCCACGGGGTGCTCGCGGATGAAGCCGTGGCCCCCGAGCACCTGCACGCCGTGGTCCGCGATCTTCAGGCACTGCTCCGCCGCGTAGGCGCGGGCGTGGTGCGCCGCGCGCGTCGCGTCGAGCCCCTGCTCGAGCTGACTCGCCGCCTTCCACACGAGCCAGCGCATGGCGTCGGTCTCGATGGCCATGTCCGAGAGCATGAACGCGATGGCCTGCTTCTGGGCGATGGCCTGGTCGAAGGCGACGCGGTCCTTCGCGTAGGGGATCGCGTACTCCTTCACCGCGCGCGCGACGCCGAGCATCACCGCGGCGAGCGCCGTGCGCGACTGGTTCACGAGGCGGCGCGCGTCGATCCCCGCCTCGCCGCCCAGGCGATCGGCCGCGGGCACCTCCACCCGGTCGAGCTCGAGGGTCGCGGTGGGAAGCGCCCGGAGACCGAGGTGCTTCTCGCGTGCGCCGACGCGCACGCCCTTCGCATCGCGCGACACGACGAAGGCGTCGAGCGCCGCGATGCCCTCCCCCGCGGCGCTCCGGTTGCGCGCCACCACGAGGAACTGGCTCGCGCGGTCGCCGAGGGGAACGAAGCACTTCGCACCGGACAGCACGAAGCGGTCCCCCTTCGGCTCGGCGATGGTCCGCAGCTTCGTCACGTCGAAGACGGGGGTCGGCTCGACCAGGGCGAGCGTCGCGGCGGGGAACGAGTCGCCGGCGAACGGCGGCAGCCAGCGCTCCTTCTGCTCCTCAGTGCCCTGATCCGCGATCGGCAACGCGAAGAGCGAGGGCGCCGCCGCGGCGAGCGCGAGCGCCGCGTCGCCGAAGGCGAGCTCCTCGAGCACGATCACGTTCGTCACGGGCGAGCGCGCGCCGAGGCCGCCCCAGGCCTCGGGGAGGTGGGTCGCCGTGAGACCCAGCTCCCACGCCTCCTGGAGGAAGACGTCGGGCAGCAGCTCGGCCTCGTCGCACTCCCGCGCCCGGGGCCGGATGCTCTTCTCCGCGAACCCGCGCATCGCCTCGCGCGCGACTTCCTGCTCCTCGGTCGGTTCGAACGAGATCACGTGTCTTGTCCTCCGCGCTCCGGACCCTCGACGTCCGGCGGGGGCTCCGCCGGCGCCGACCCGGGTCTCGCGAGCTGGTAGAAGTAGTGGTCGAGGGCGTCGCGCCCACCGTCCTTGGTGAGGAGGCCCCGCTTGTACGCGTCGCGCGGATCCACGAGGCCGAGGGCGACGCCGCACCAGAAGCGTGCGTCGGCCGTGTAGCGGACGTCCGCGCGCTCGGCGAAGCCCTCGCGCACCGAGCACGTGCCAGCGTGGATACGCACCGTCCACACCCCGCCCCCCGCGCCCGTGAGGCGGATCTCGAAGGTGACGTCCGCGTCCTGCGCCGCGTCGTCGCGCAGCAGGAACGGGAGCGACTCGAGGATCGAGAGGGGCGACGTCTCCGTGAAACGCCAGAGGTCCGTTTCGTGGTCCTCGACGGCGTGGCGCACCCACCAGCGGGCGATCGCGGTGAC
>DASRUS010000317.1:0-7083 GCA_035687825.1 Myxococcota bacterium
CCCGCGCGTCCCCCTGCTCGTTCGTCTGGGTCTCGCCGTCTTCGATGAAGACGATGGTGTCGTCGGGAAAGACGCGGACGGAGTATCGCTCCAGGTCTTCGACCCCTCGCCCGCCTTCGATCGTGTCGAAGTTGATCAAGAAGTACTCGTCCGGTCCCAGCGGAGTAGTCCGTTCACATTCGTCGTACATGAGGACGAACGTATCGAGGTTCGAAACCGCGCCGGTGACTGGATGAACGCTGTGCAAGGAGGGATCGAGATCGGCTTGATCCGCGTAGAGGTAGCTGTTCGACTCGGGGAAGAAGGTAGCGGGTATGTCGGACCACTCCTGGCTGGAGTCGGCGCAGGCGCTGAATGCACCGTCGGTGGCGTGACAGTGGCCGCTGGGTCCGCTCGTCTGCTGGGAACGCCCCTGCGAAACGAGCAGCAGGAGGTGGAGAGTCGCAAGGGTGCAAACGGCGAAGCCGATGGGAAGCCGGTTGCGCGATCCACTCTTCAGGCTGCGCGAGGACACGTGGTCTCCTCCTCGGGCGGAAGCGGCACTCCTGCGGACGGTCGTTCGCGCTTCTCGCACCTACCGCTGCTTTCAACATCGGGATCATTACACGCAGATGGAGGCGCTGATTGCAACCTCTAAACGGTGTTCGCCGCGGAAAAGTGCGTGGACGACGCACCCGCGCTGTGGAGGAATCGGCGAACGGCGTTCGGACACGCCGGTCCGACGGAGCAACGATGGGGTGGGCTACTCGTACAGCATTGCGTCCGCCGTGGGCTTCGGCGGGCGCACGCGCGGGAAGGCGCCGAGGCCGAGGTCGGTGCCCGAGACCTGGAGCACGAGGTCCACGGGCAGAATCGATTCGCGCGCGCGGACCATCCCGTAGCGCTCGCGGGCGCTCTCGAAGACGTAGGTGGATTCCGCGGCGGCGCGCGGATCCGGGGCGTCGGCGAGGCCGAGGAGCGCGCGTTCGAAGAACAGGTCGCGGTCGGCGTCGGGCGCGGCCTCGAGGTCGGGGTCGAGGCGCGCGCTGCGCAGCGACGCCTCTTCGAGGAGCGCCACGCTCCGCGCGAGGCGTTCCTCCGAGACGCGCTCGCGCCGTAGCACGGGCTCGCCGCCCTCCTGGCCCCGCTCGTTCACGAAGGCGAGCTCGAGCACGAGGCCCCCCAGGAAGGTCACGCCCTGGCGATGGAGCTCCCCGTTCGCGAGCTCGCCGTCGAGGAGCTCGGGGCGGAGCGCGAGCCCTTCCGGGCCCGCGAGGCTCGGGTTCTCGCGCAGGAAGCCGCGCGAGACGCGGATGCTCTGCGGGGTCGCGTGCTCCGCCAGGCTGCGCGCCTCGCCCGCCGCCTCGCGACCTGCCTCGGTGTCGGGCCACTCCTGCGCGGTGTGGCGCAGGAGCGCCATGCGGAGGTCGCGCCGGCGCGCCTTGCGCGCTCCGTCGAGGGTCTGGCGCGCGGCGCGCTCGCGCAGCTTCGCGAGCCGGCCCGCGTTCGCCGCGGGATCCTGCTCCGCGAAGGCGAGCGCCGTGACCCAGTTCTCGCGGTCGGCTTCGAAGTCGACGAGCCATTCGCGGAGCTCCCGCGCGTGGACGCCGTCGGGCTCGCGCGCGAGGTAACGTCGGGCGAAGATCGCCGGCGCCGGGCTCTCGGGCTTCTGCCAGGGAAAGAAGACGAGGCGGCTCGGGAACCCCACCACCACGTCGAGCAGCGCGGGCACTTCGAGCGCCCACTCGGCGGAGCGCGGCAGGTCGCGGTCGCGCGCGCCCTCCGCGAGGGGGCCGAACGCGAGCCAGCGGAGCTGGCGCCCGCGCGCCTCGGCGCGAGCCGCTCGGAAGGCGCGCTCGGGGTTCTCCTCCGGGCTCGCGAGCTCCGCCCACGCGTGTCGCGCCATGTTCGAGCCGCGGCCGCTCCGCCGCGCGACGTCCTCGACCGCGCGCCATGCTCGCGCCTCGTCCCCCGCGTCGGCGAGGGGGATCGTGCGCGCGAAGCGCGCCTCGTCGGCGAGGAAGCCCTTCGGGTCGGCGGCGAGGAGCCGTTCCGCCTCGGGGTCGATGGCAGCGCCGCGTGCGAGCAGCGCGACCGCGAGGGCGCGTCCCGAGAGGTCGGGGCTCGCCACGGCTCCGAGGCTCCGCTCGCGATCCGCGCGCGCCCGGGCGATGCGCGCCTCCGCCGCGGAGCGGATCCGGATCGCGTCCCGGTCCTCGGGCGCGTAGTGGAGCGCGCGGTCGGCCAGCACGAACGCGCTCGCGTCGTCGCCGGCCTCCAGCGCCCGCCGGGCGCGCCGGACCGTCTTCGTCCGCTGGTTCCGGTACCAGCGCCGCTGGCTCTCCTCCACGCGCCCGAGGAGCGCCGCGGCCTCGGGGGAGTCGGGCTCGGTCTCGATCATCGACTTCCACTGGGCGAGGGCCTGGCGCTCGGGGGTGCTCATGTCGTCGGCCATGTGCTCGGCGAGGGCGAGCCCGAGGGCGGAGCGCGCGAGGCGGATCGGGACGAGCGCGCCGGAGAGGAGCGAGCGTCCGAGCGGCTCGAAGATCGCGTTCATCAACCGCCCCACGCGCAGGCGCCGGGCGTCCGCGAGCCGCGCGTTCGCGAGCCGCAGCGGATCGTCCTCCACCTCGGCCTCGAGGCGGGCGCGCAGGCTCGCGTCCAGGTCGTCGCGCTCGAGGAGCTCGCGCGTGGCGCGGCGTCGGTCGCGGGCGTCGTCGAGCGTGGCGTCCTGGAGATCCAGGGCGTAGGGGAGGAGGCCCGTCCGCGCCTCGCCCGCCCGGTTGCGCTCGTCGTCGAGCAAGGCGATCCGCTCGAGGGACGCATCGAGCGCCGCGGCATCGGAGGCGAGCGCCGCCCGCGCGGCGTCGCGCGCCGCGAGGTCCGCGGCGTCCGGCGCGAGCGTCGCGAGCGTCGGCAGGGGCTCGAGCGGCGCGCGCCCCGGCGGCGCCGCAGGCGTGGCACAGGCCGCGAGAGTCACGAGCAAGAGACCGCAGGCGCTCCGGAGGGGGGCGTCCCCGAGCGACGCCTCTGACGGCGCGCAACCCAGTCCGCGCCGAGCTCGCTGCCCGTGCGCCGGAAGCGAAGGAGGGAGGGGACGCCCCCCTCCGGATCGCCTGCTCTCAGCGGCTGAAGCGATCACGGTCCACCCGCAGCGTGAAGGCGAGGAAGGCCTCGAGGCGTCGCTGCGCTTCGAGCTTCTCGGTCGTCCCGTCCTGGTTCGCCACCGCTTCGTACAGGCGCGACGCGGAGTCCACCAGGTCCTGGAAGCCGGGCGGATCGAAGCGCAGCCCCTCGGGCGGATGCGCCTCGACGTACTCCGTGGCGAGCGCCGCGTAGAGGTCCGCGAGCTCGAGCAGGTGCCGGTTCGCGTTCTTGCTCTCGCGATGGCCGACGACCACGTGCTGGAGCTCGCCGACGGCGCGCACGTCGCCCTCGGGCAGCACCCGGCGCAGCGCCACGAAGCGGCGCGCGCGATCCACGTCCGCCTCCTCGATCTCCTCCGCGAGGATCGGCGCGTAGTGCGTGGCCTGCGCGTCCGCGCGGATCGCCTCGAGGAGCGCGAGGCGAAGCTCGTGCGCGTCGAGGATCGCGTCGGGGTCCGCGATCGTCCCCTCGAGCGCGGCCGCGGGCGCGATGGACGCAGCCTCGGCGAAGGCGTCGCAGAGCGCCGCGCTGCGCCCGGCGGGATCCGCGAGCGGGCTCTCGGTCCGGGCGGCGAGCCGGTAGCTCGCGGCGGCGAGGTCGAAGGCGCGCAGGCGCTCGAGGGCGCGCCCCTTCGCGAAGGCGATCACGTCGTCCATGTGGCCGGCGCGGAGCGCCTCGGCGTGCGCCTGCTCGAGGTTCTCGAGGCGCAGGAGCGACGAGCGGTAGAGATTGCGCCCCGTGAAGTCGCGCGCCGCCGGGAAGCGGTAGGTATCGTCGGGCACGTGCCGGCGCAGCACCGACACCACCTCGAGCACCGACGCGGCGGGGTCGTAGCTCGGGTCCGGGGGTCGCGTGGGCGCGCAGGCGAGGGCGCCGCAGAGCGCGAGCGCCGCCGGGCCGAGCGAGCCGCGCCGGGGCATCCTAGGCCCGCGCGCGTCCGCGGGGCGCCGCCACGGCGTTCAGCATCTTCTCCGTCGCGATCACGGCCGCGGCGAGCTGGTCGGTGTCCACGCCGAGCGTGGAGAAGTTCCCTTCCCGGGCGTTGCCGCGCCAGGTGATGAGCGTCTCCACGAGCGCGCCCGTGCGCCCGCCGGGCGGGATGCGCACGCGGAAGTCCTCGAGCTGGGGGATCTCGATCCCGAACGCTCGCACGGCCTTCTTGAGCGCGTTCATGAGCGCGTCGTAGCCGCCGTCGCCGCTCGCGCTCGCCTTGGCGCGGCGGCGTCCGCAGTGCACCTCCACCTGCGCCGTGGGCGTGCTGTCGCTCCCCACCACGACCTGGTAGGACGCGATGCGCACGCTCTGCGCCGCGGGCGTCTTCAGCACGTCCGCGATGATGTAGGGGAGGTCGTCGGGCATGACCGCGTGCTTCTTGTCGCCGAGCTCCTTGATGCGCTGGAGCACGAGGCTCTTCGCCTCCGCCGAGAGCTCGATGCCGAGGGCGTCGAGGTTGCGCTCGAGCGACGCACCGCCGGCGAGCTTGCCGAGCGCGTAGCGGCGCTTGCGCCCGAAGCGCTCCGGGGCGAGAGCGCTCGCGTAGAGGTCGCCCTTCGCGTCGCCGTCGGCGTGGACGCCCGCGGTCTGCGTGAAGACGTCGCGACCCACGATGGGCGCGTTCGGGGCCACGTCCTTCCCGCTGAAGGTCTCCACCAGGCGCGAGACCGCCGAGAGCCGGCTCTCGTCCACGTTCGTGCGGTGCTGCGTCTGGTCGTGGAGCGCGCTCACGAGCTCCGCGAGGCGCGTGTTGCCGGCGCGCTCGCCCATCCCGTTCACGCTGGTGTGGAGTCCGCGCACGCCCGCCTCCGCGGCGGCCAGGCAGTTTGCGGTGGCGAGCCCGTAGTCGTCGTGGGCGTGGAATTCGAAGTGGACGTCGGGCCAGGTCGCGGTCATGAGGCCCACGAAGCGCGTCGTGTCCGGGGGCGAGAGCACGCCGAGCGTGTCGGCCAGGAAGACGCGCGCGACGCCGAGCTCGCGCAGGCGCTGCAGCATGGCGAAGACGTAGTCGAACGACTCGCGCACGCCGTTGGACCAGTCCTCGAGGTAGACGTTCACGCGCAGCCGCCGGCGCCGCGCGTGCGCGATCGTCTCGCCCACGGCGTCGCGGTGCGCTTCCGGCGAGACCCGGAGCTGGCCGCGGCAGTGGCGCTCGGAGCCCTTGACGAGGAGGTTCATCACCTGCCCGCCCACCGCGGCGATCCAGTCCACGGAGGTGGCCCCGTCGCAGTAGCCGAGGATCTCCACGCGCGGCAGGCACTTCGACTTCCGCGCCCAGGCGCACACGCGGCGCGCCGCCTCGCGCTCGCCCTCGGAGACCCGCGTCTGCGCGATCTCGATCCGGTCCACCCGCACCTCGCGGAGCAGCATGCGCGCGATCTGGAGCTTCTCCGCCGGCGTGTAGGACACCTCCGGCGTCTGCTCGCCGTCGCGGAGCGTCGTGTCCATGACCTCGAGGCGGCGGTCGTCACCGGGGGGCATGGAAAGATCCTACCCTGTGCGCGTGGGCTCCGCAGGTCCGCGCGAGCGCGCGTTCGTCGTGGCCGCGGGCGACGCAGGATCGCGTCTCGACGCGTTCCTCGCCCGCGCGCTCGGCTGCTCCCGCGCCGAGGTGAGGCGTCTCTTCGAGGCGGGCTGCGTCACGCTCGACGCGAGCGCCGTGTCGCCCCGCGCCCGCGGGCGGAGCCTCGCCGGCGGCGAGCGCGTCGCGGTCGGTGCCTTCACGCCCGCGGCCGAACGCCTGATCGCGCCCGATCCCGAGGCGGGCCTCCGCGTCCTCGCGTGCGGACCGGGCTGGCTCGCTTTCGACAAGCCCCCGGGAGTCCCGGTGCACCCGCTGCGCGAGGGCGAGCGCGGGACCCTGCTCGGCGCCGCGGTCGCGCGCCACCCGGAGCTCCAGGGCGTGGGCGAGGGGGGGCTCAAGAGCGGACTCGTCCACCGCCTCGACACCGACACGAGCGGCGTGGTCCTCGTCGCCACGGAGGAGGCGACCTGGCAGCGGCTGCGCGAAGGATTTCGTGCGCACCGCGCGCGGAAGCTCTACCGCGCCATCGTGCTCGGGCAGCCGGCGGCGGAGGGTCGCGAGGAGCTCGCGCTCCGCGTCTCGCGGCATCGTCCCGCGCGCGTCGCGGTGGCCGGGCCCGACGATCCGCACGCGCGGATCACGCGTCTCGCCTGGCGGCGGCTCGAGGCCCTCGGCCCGGCCGCGCTCGTCGAGGTGAGCCTCGAGACCGGCTTCCTCCACCAGATCCGCGCGACCTTCGCGCACCGGGGCCATCCCGTGGCGGGCGATCGCCGCTACGGTCCGGCCGACGATCCCACGGGCGCGCCGCGCCAGATGCTCCACGCGGCCCGCCTCGAGCTCGACGAGATCCGCGTCGCGAGCCCCGATCCCCCGGACTTCGCGGCATTGCTCGAGCGCCTTCGGTAGCGTTCGCGCCATGCGGGTCCTCGTGGTCGTGGCCTCCGCCAGCGGGCGCACGGCGCGCCTCGCCGACGCCGTGGCCGCGGGGGCGAAGGAGGCGGGGGCCGAGGTCGTGGTGCGGCGCGCCGAGGAGGCGGAGGCCGGGGATCTCACCGGGGCCGACGCCGTGATCCTCGGGAGCGGCGTGCACATGGGCGGGATCGAGTCCTCCATGCGCGCCTTCTTCGAGCGCGCGGCGCCGCTCTGGCTCGAGGGCCGGCTCATCGGCAAGCTCGGCGCGGCGTTCGTTAGCGCGGGTCTGGGCGGACGCGGGGGCGCCGAGCTCGCGCTGCTCTCGCTGCTCGCGAACCTCGCCGAGCACGGGATGCTCCTCGTCGCCATGCCGAACCGGCTCGAGGCCTTTCGCCAGGGCGGCTCGCACTGGGGCCCGGTGGCGTGGACGAACCCGCGCAGGGGCGTCGCCGGACCCACCGAGGAGCACCTGGCCGCGGCGCGAGCCCACGGCCGCTTCGTGGCGGAGTGCACGGCGCGCTGGCTCG
>DASRUS010000318.1:0-12767 GCA_035687825.1 Myxococcota bacterium
ACCTCGAAGCCCGCGTCGCGGATCATGCGATACGTCTCGGGCACCGAGTCGCCGCGCGTGGTGAGGTAGCCCTCCACGAAGAGAGAGTTCGCGGGGTAGAGGGCGAGGGGGGCCAGCGCGCGCAGGTGGCCCTCGCGGCCCCCGGCCACGCGGATCTCGGCGCGCGGGTTCACGAGACGCATGAGGGCAAGGGCGCGCAGGCAACGCTCGGGCGTGAGCGAGCCGTCCGAGCGCACGGGGTTGCCTTCGATCGGGATCAGGAAGTTCACGGGGATCGAGGGCACCTCGAGCTCGCGCAGGCGCAGCGCCACCTCCACGACGTCGCGGCTCGTCTCGCCCATGCCCACGATGAGCCCGCTGCACAGCTCGATGCCACACTTTTTGGCCGCCAGCAGCGTGTTCACCCGGTCGCGGTAGGTGTGCGTCGTGCAGATCTCGCCGTAGTGCGCTTCGCTCGTGTTCAGGTTGTGGTTCAGGCGATCGAGCCCCGCGTCGGCGAGGACGCGCGCGTGCTCCTCGCCGAGCAGGCCCACCGAGAGGCAGACCTCGATGGGATACGCCGACTTGACCTTGCGGATGATCTCGGCGAGGCGCTGCGTCCGCTCGAGCGTGGGGCCGCGCCCGGAGAGCACCATGCAGTAGCGCGTCGCCCCCGCGCGCGCGGCCGCCTCGGCGCCTGCCAGGATCTCCCCATCACTCTTGAGGGGATACTTCCGGATCGCCGAGGTGCTCGCCTTCGATTGGGAGCAGTAGCCGCAGTCCTCGGGGCACAGGCCGTTTTGCACGTTGTTGAGCACGTGCACCATGACCTTGCGCCCGAAGTGGCGCCGGCGCGGCTCGAAGGCGGCGTGGAGCAGCGGCAGGAGCTCCACCTCGGGGTCGTCCAGGATCCAGAGCGCCTGCGCCTCGCCCGGGGGCTCGTCGCGGAGCGCCCGCTCGGCGAGGCGTGCGTAGGTGTCGGGCACGGTGCTCCCTCTTCTAAGAATGGAGTGGGAGCAGCCTAGGTCGGAGGGTTGGTCGATGTCAACCGGATGATCGAATCGGGTTGACAGTTGCCGGATGACCGGATCTGTCACGGGCGGGAGCTACGCTGCCCCGCCGTGGCCCGACCGAAGACCGTCTTCGCCTGCACCGAGTGCGGCGCCCAGCACCCGCGCTGGCTCGGGCGCTGCGCGACCTGCGGCGCGTGGTCGAGCCTCGTCGAGGAGTCGAGCGCGCCGGCGCCCGCGCAGCGCGCGGACCTCTTCACGGGAGACGCCGCGCCCGCGAAGCCCCTGCGCCTCGCGGACGTCGCGGCGCGCGAGACGGAGCGCCTCGCCACCGGCATCGACGAGCTCGATCGCGTGCTCGGCGGCGGGCTCGTGCCCGGCTCGGTCGTCCTCCTCGGCGGCGAGCCCGGCATCGGGAAATCCACGCTCGCCCTCCAGCTCGCGGCGGGCGTCCAGAAGCACGGGCCGGTGCTCTACGTGAGCGCGGAGGAGAGCCCGGAGCAGGTGAGGCTGCGCGCCGAGCGGCTGCCCGACGTGCCCGGCGAGATCCGGATCCTCGCGACGACGAGCGTCGAGGCCCTCGCCGAGCCCTGGCAATCGGGCTCGCCCGCGCTCGTGCTCGTGGACTCCATCCAGGCGGTGCAGACCGAGCGCGTCGCCTCGGCGGCGGGCTCGGTGGCGCAGGTGCGCGAGAGCGCCGCGCTCCTCGCCGCGGCCGCGAAGCGCAGCGGCGCCGCGCTCGTCCTCGTGGGGCACGTGACGAAGGAGGGGACGCTCGCGGGGCCGCGCGTCCTCGAGCACCTGGTGGACGTGGTCCTCACCTTCGAAGGCGACCGCTCCCATCCGTTCCGCCTGCTCCGCGCCACGAAGAACCGCTTCGGCGCGACGCACGAGCTCGGCGTCTTCACCATGACCGAGTCGGGTCTCGAGGGCGTCGCGAACCCGAGCGAGCTCTTCCTGGCGGAGCGTCAGGCCGACGCGCCCGGCTCGTGCATCGTGCCCGTCCTCGAAGGCAGCCGGCCGATGCTCCTCGAGATCCAGGCGCTCGTCGCGCCCGCGGGCTACGGCACCCCGCGGCGCACCTGCCTCGGGATCGACGACGGTCGCGTGGCGCTGCTCCTCGCGGTGCTCGAGCGCCGCACCGACCTGGCCCTCGTCGGGCGCGACGTCTACGTGAATGTGGCGGGCGGTGTGCGGATCGAGGAGCCGTCCGCGGACCTCGCGGTGGCGCTCGCGATCGCGTCGAGCCGTCTCGACGCTCCGCTGCCCCCCGACGTCGCGGCCTGCGGCGAGGTGGGCCTCGGCGGCGAGGTGCGCCGCGTCGGCCGCATGGACGCGCGCTTGCGCGAAGCGCAGCGCCTCGGCTTCCGCCGCGTGCTGCTGCCCGAGGGGCTTTCCCCATCCGAGGCCTCGGGCGTCGCAAACGGCGCGGGCGTGCGCGCGATCCCCGTGGCGGACGTGGCGGCGGCGGTGCGCTGGCTGCGCGCGAACGCCGGGTCACGCGTCGCGTGAACGAGCGGCAACTCCTCGACGCTTCGACGTTTTTTCATCGTTTCCCGAATTGACGAACACACCCGTGCGGGGCTAGGCTGCCCGCATGTCGAAGCCGTCCCCCCGGCTGCCGTTCGCCTCCGTCCTCGACCGCATCCGGCCGAGCCTCGACCTCGTCGAGCGCAGCATGCGCGAGCAGCTCGCCTCCGAGAGCGACCTCGTGCGCGTGATCGGCGAGCACGTGCTCGCCTCGGGCGGCAAGCGCGTGCGGCCGGCGCTCCTGATTCTCGCGTCGGATCTGTGCGGCTACACCGGACCGCGTCGGATCCAGGTGGCGGCGGCGGTGGAGCTGCTCCACACCGCGACGCTCCTGCACGACGACGTGGTGGACCTCGCCATCCAGCGGCGCGGCCGCCCCTCCGCGAACGCCGTCTGGGGCAACCGCCGCGCGGTGCTGGCCGGCGACTTCTTCTACGCCCGGGCGTCGAGCATGATCGTCGAGGACGGCGACCTCGAGATCCTCACCGTCTTCGCGAACACGATCCGGCGCATGGCCGAGGGCGAGATCCTCCAGCTCGAGCTCTCCTTCGACCCGGAGGTCTCCGAGGGCCAGTACTACCAGGTGATCGAGCGCAAGAGCGCGGTGCTGCTCTCCGCGGCGTGCGAGGCCGGCGCGATCCTCGCCGGCGTGACCCGCGCCGAGCGGCGCCGCGTCGCGGAGTTCGGCCGCGAGCTCGGGCTCGCGTTCCAGCTGCGCGACGACGCCCTCGACTACGCCGCGGGCGAGCGCGAGCTCGGCAAGTTACCCTACACCGATCTGCGTGAAGGCAAGGTGACGCTGCCCCTCCTCTTGACGCTCAAGCGCTGCACGCCCGCCGAGCGCGAGCGGATCGGCGCGGTGCTCAAGGCCGCCGCGCGCGCCTCGGCCCAGGCGACCCTGCACGGCGAGGTCCCCGCCGCCGACGCCCTGCCCGAGGGCGAGCTCCAGGCGGTGCTCGAGCTCGTGGCGCGCCACCGCGGCGTCGAGGACGCCGGGCGCCGCGCGGAAGAGCACGTGACGCGCGCCGCGCAGTCGCTCGCGCCGTTCCAGGAGGGTTCCGCGAAGGCGGCGCTCCTCGCCGCGGCGCGCTTCGCCGTGGCGCGGGCCTCGTAGCGCGTCGCCTCGTTTTCGTCTCACCCGCGGTCCCGTGGGAGATCCGATCCGTGTACGACCGACGAACGCTGCGGGCGCTGGCCCGCGTGCTGCTCTGCCTGGGCCTGCTCGCGACGAGCCCGGCGGCGGTCTTCGCCGCCGAGGCGGAGGCGCCGCCCTCGGGCGTCGTGAACGTGAACACCGCCACCGCCGAGGAGCTCGAGCTCCTGCCCGGGATCGGGCCTTCCAAGGCGAAGGCGATCCTCGAGGCGCGCCGCGAGCGGGGCGCCTTCAAGAGCGTGGAGGAGCTCGAGGAGGTGAAGGGGATCGGCAAGGGCGCCCTCGAGCGTCTGCGCCCCTTCGTCACGACCTCGGGCAAGACCACCGCCCTGCGCCCGTAGGCCGATCGGCCGGCGGGCGGCCTCGGGTCGCCCGCCGGCCCCTTTCGCGGCGCGCGCCCGCGCTCCATGCTCGGCAGCGGATGTCCCCGTGCGCGCAGGTTCGTGCGGCTCTTCGTGCGGTGTCGGGCGGCGCGCTCCTCGCGCTCGCGGTGGCGCTCGCCGCCGCGGGCGAGGGCGCATCCGCCGAGACCGGGGCAGGGGCGAAGCCGCCCTCGCGCATCGTCTCGATCAACCCGTCGCTCACCGCCATGCTCCTGGCCCTCGGCGCCGGCGACGCGCTCGTCGGGGTGGACGACTACTCCGCGCGCCAGAACCCCGAGCTCGCGGAGCTGCCGCGCGTGGGCGGCCTGCACGACACGAGCCTCGAGGCGATCGTCGCCCTGGCGCCGGACCTCGTGGTGCTCGTCCCGAGCCTGGAGCAGCGCGACGTTCGCGAGAGGCTCGCCGAGCTGGGCATCGCCCAGCTCGCGCTCGATCCGACGAGCTTCGACGACGTGCTGGGCGCGATCGAGGCGCTGGGCCGACGCGCGGGTCGCGAGGACGCCGCGCGCACGCGCGTGGCGGCGATCCGCCGCGCGCGCGAGGAGCGGCAGCGCGAGAGCGCGGGACGGCCGCGCTTGCGCGGCGTCCTCGTGCTGACGCGCGACCCCCTCTACGTGGTGGGCGGCGGGAGCTTCATCGACGAGATGCTCGCGATCGTGGGCGTCGAGAACCTCGGCCGCACGCTCGACGGCAGCTATCCCCGCGCGAGCCTCGAGTGGCTCGTGGCGGCCCGGCCCGAGCTCGTGCTCGACGCGGGGGGCGACGCCGCGGCCGCGCGCGCGTTCTGGTCGCGCTGGCCGTCGCTGCCCGCGGTGCGCGACGGGCGCGTCGTCGCGATCCCCGAAGGCGTGGCGACGCTCCCCGGCCCCTGGCTCGACCGCGGCCTCGAAACCCTCGCGCAGGCGATTGCCTCTCCCCCGACCTACCGCAGGCAGCCGACCCTCGGAGACGACGAACCGTGAAGGTGCTGACCGCGAGGCGCGTGGCCGCGGTCCTCGCGACGCTCAGCCTCCTCCTCGCCGCCGCCCTCCTCCTCGGTCTCGCGAGCGGGCCGAGCGGGCTCGACGCGAGCGAGGTCGCGCGGGCGCTGGCGGGCGGCGGGGCGAGCGACGCCGCCGCGGACATCGTGCTCCGCATCCGGCTCCCGCGCGTCGTCCTCGCGGCCCTCGTGGGCGCGGCGCTCGCGGTGGCGGGCGTCCTCTTCCAGGCCCTGCTCCGGAACCCCCTCGCCGACCCCTACATCCTCGGCGTCTCCGGGGGCGCCGCCCTCGGCGGGATCCTCGTCCTCGCCGGCGGCAGCGCCCTCGGACTCTCGTACGCAGCCGTCCCCTTCGCCGCCTTCGCGGGCTCCCTCGTGACGCTCGCCCTGCTCTACACCGTCGGGGGTCGCGGCAGCCGGCTCGATCCCACCACGCTGCTGCTCACCGGCGTCGTCTTCAACGCGTTCGCCTCCGCGGCGATCGTCTTCGCCGCTTCGCTCGCGGGCCTCGTGGAAGGCGCGCGCATCTTCCTCTGGCTGATCGGAAACCTCTCGGCGCTGCGCGGCGACGTGACCGCCGCGGTGGCGGCCTTCCTCCTGGTCGGCCTCGCCTGCGCGATCCCGCTCGCCCGCGGGCTCAACCTGCTCGTGCTCGGCGAGGAATCGGCGGCGCAGCTCGGCGTCGACGTGCGACGCCTGCGCCGCGTGATCCTCGTCGGCACTTCGCTCATGGTGGGCGCCGCGGTGGCGGCCGCCGGGCTCGTCGGGTTCGTGGGCCTGATCGTCCCGCACGTGCTGCGCCTCGCGCTCGGCCCCGACCACCGCCTCCTCGTGCCGGCGTCGGCGCTCGCGGGCGCGGCCTTCCTCGTGCTCTGCGACACCGCGGCGCGCACGCTCCTGCCCGGCCGCGAGCTCCCGGTGGGAGCCATCACGGCCCTCGCGGGCGGGCCGCTCTTCCTCGTCCTCCTGCGCCGCCAGCGCGCCCGGATCTTCGCGCCGTGAGCGCGGCGCGCGGGAGCCTGCTCTTCACGGATGTTGCGCTGCGCTTCGGGCCGCACGAGGTGCTGCGGGGCGTGACGCTCGATCTCGCGCCGGGTGAGGTGCTGGGCCTGGTCGGGCGCAACGGGGCGGGGAAGACGACACTCATCCGTGTCGCAACGCGGGTGCTCCGCCCCGAGCGGGGCTCCGTCGAGCTCGCGGGCCGACCCCTCGAGGCCTGGCCCCGCCGGGAGCTCGCGCGCGCGGTCGCGGTCGTGCCGCAGCAGATCCTGGTGCCCTTCCCGTTCACGGTCGCCGAGGTCGTGCTGATGGGCCGCGCCCCCCACCAGCCGCTGCTCGGCTTCGATTCGCCCGCCGACGTGGCGATCGCGGCGCGGGCGCTCGATCGCCTGGGGATCGCGCACCTGGCCGACCGCTCCGTCCTCGGGCTCTCCGGCGGCGAGCGTCAGCTCGCGCTCGTGGCGCGCGCCCTCGTCCAGGAAGCGGACCTCCTCCTCCTCGACGAGCCCACCGCCTTCCTCGACCTCGAGCACCGGCTCGCCGTGCTCGAGCTCGTCCGCGAGCGGAGCCGCGAAGGCAAGAGCGCCCTCGTCGTCTCCCACGACCTCGCGCTCGCCGCCCGCTTCTGCGACCGCATCGCGATCCTCGCCCAGGGCCGTGTCCTCGCCGCGGGCCCCCCGCGCGACGTCCTCGACCCCCCGCGCCTTCGCGAAGCCTTCGGCATCGAGGCCGACGTCCTTCTCGCCCCGGACGGCGCCCCGATCGTGGTCCCCCACCGCACCGCGCGCTAGCGAACGCGATCTGAACGCGCGCGGCGCCGGGTGCCGAGGGGGTCGGCGCGAAGTAAAGCGCAGGCCGCCACGGGCTACCGCACGAAGTCACGCAACTGCGTGGACGATGCGTGCGCCCCTTCGCCGCTTCGGTTGGCGGCCGAGCCATGAGCGCCGACCCCCTCGGCACCCGGCGCCTCACCCCGCTCGATTGCTAGCATCCGCGGCCCCTCGGTCCCGGAGGAGGTTTCGATGCCGTCCGTCTCCATCACGCGCGTCCACGCCCGCGAGATCCTCGACTCCCGCGGCAACCCCACCCTCGAGGTCGACGTGACGACCTCCGCGGGCGGCCTCGGGCGCGCGGCCGTCCCCTCCGGCGCCTCGACCGGCGCGCGCGAGGCCCTGGAGCTCCGCGACGGCGACCCCCGCCGCTACGGGGGCAAGGGCGTGACCCGCGCCGTCGCGAACGTGAACGGCGAGATCGCGCGCGCCGTCCGCGACCGACCGCTCGGCGGGATCGCCGAGCAGAACGAGCTCGACCGGGCCCTGTGCGCGCTCGACGGCACCGACACGAAATCGCGTCTCGGCGCGAACGCGATCCTCGGCGTCTCCCTGGCTGCGGCCCACGCCGCGGCCGCCGCGGCGGGCCTCCCCCTCTACCGCTGGATCGGCGGCGACGGGGCGGTGCTGCTTCCCGCGCCCATGATGAACGTGCTGAACGGCGGCGCCCACGCCGACAACAGCGTGGACCTCCAGGAGTTCATGCTCTTCCCGCTCGGCGCTCCCTCCTTCTCCGAGGCGCTGCGCGCGGGCGCCGAGATCTTCCACGTGCTGCGCAAGGTGCTCCACGAGAAGGGCCTCTCCACCGCGGTGGGCGACGAGGGCGGCTTCGCGCCGGACCTGCGCACGAACCGCGAGGCGATCGAGCTGATCCTCACCGCCATCGAGAAGGCGGGGCGCCGGCCGGGGGAGGACGTGTGGATCGCGCTCGATCCCGCGGCGAGCGAGTTCCATCGGAGCGGCGCGTACGTGCTGGAGGGCGAGGGTGCGCGCAAGAGCTCCGCCGAGATGATCGGCTTCTGGGAGGATTGGGTCTCGCGCTACCCGATCGTGTCCATCGAGGACGGGCTCGGCGAGGGCGACTGGGACGGCTGGGCGTCGCTCACCGCGAAGCTCGGGAAGCGCGTCCAGATCGTGGGCGACGACCTCTTCGTGACGAACCCCGCGATCCTGCGGCGCGGGATCGAGCTCGGCGTCGCGAACGCGATCCTCGTCAAGCTGAACCAGATCGGGACGCTCTCCGAGACCCTCGAGGCGATGCGCATCGCGCGCGAAGCGGGCTACGCGACGGTCGTCTCCCACCGCTCCGGCGAGACCGAGGACACGACCATCGCGGATCTCGCGGTGGGGACGGGCGCCGGCCAGATCAAGACGGGGTCGCTGTGCCGCACGGACCGCGTCTGCAAGTACAACCGGCTGCTCCGCATCGAGGAGGAGCTCGGCTCCCGGGCGTGCTACGCCGGTCGCAGCCGGCTCGCGGTGCGCGGATGACGCGTGGGTCGCGGGCCGCGACGCGCGCGGCGCTCGCGGTGGGTCTCGCGGGGCTGCTCGTCGCTCCGGCCGGCGGCGCGCTCCCCGGCGCGGACCGCGTGGCGGCCGCGGTGGCGAACGCGAATCGTGCGGACCGCCGCGCGACGCCCCTCGAGCTCGCCGTCGAGCTCGTGCGCGAAGGCTCCGACGTCGTGGGCACGGGGACGCTCCAGATCCATCCCTCGGGCCTCGCGAGGCTCGAGCTGCGCGGCGCGGGAGGGCTCGTCGAGCGACACCTCCTGCTCGGCGCCGCCCACCAGGCGTCTCGCAACGGAGCCCCCCTCGCGACCCCGCAGCCCTTCCTGGCGCCGCTCCAGCTGCTCCAGGCGAGCTCGGGCGCGGCCGTCGGATCGGCGCTCCGGCAGCTCGGCGCCGCGCCCGGCGAGATCGCTCTAGGCCGCGCCCAGGAGTCCGACTGCTACGTGCTCGGCGGTCGCGAGACGGGCCCCGATCGGCCGCCGCCGCGGCGCGCCGCGCTCTGGGTGGACGCGACGAGCTTCGAGCCGGCGCGCATCGATCGCGCGGACGGCGTGCGCTTCGAGCTCGGTCCGCCGAGCGCGTTCGGCGAGGTCCGCTTCCCGGCGTGGATCGGGGTCGAGGCGCCGGGCCAGCCGGGGCTGCGCCTGGTGGTGCGGTCGGCGGCGCGCTCGGGCGTGGACGCGAGCGAATTCCGCCGCGAGTGGCTGACCACGCCCGCGGCCGCGAGCCCTCCCGTCCCGCGCAGTCGGCCCGGGCCGCAGGCGGGCGCGGGCGGGAATCCCTAGTATCGGATCCATCGCGGGGTGAACGCATGCGCACGGTGGAGGACATCCGCCCGCGCTCGGGGCTCTCGGTTCCGGTGGTCACGGTGCTCGCGCCCGGCGGCGAGCTCCTCGAGCCCGACCAGCGCGCGCTCGTCCGCCACGTGATCCAGGACGGCCAGGGCGCCGACGTCGTCTTCGCCGCCGGCACGACCGGCGAGTGGGATCGGCTCTCCAACGCGGTCTCCCAGCGCGCGATCCAGGTCTGCGCCGAGGAGGTCCGCAAGGTCAACGGCTCGCGCCTCGGCGACTCCGATCGCGCGGTGGAGATGTGGGCGGGCGTCACCGCGCGCACCCCCGAGGAGACGCTCGAGAACCTCGACTTCGCCCTCGCGACGGGCGTGGACGCCGCGGTGCTGGCGCCCCTCTCGATCAAGGGCCTCGACGACCCCGTGCGCTTCGTGGCGCGCGACGTGGCCGACCTGCTGGACGCCCGCTCCCGTCGTATTCCGGTGTATCTCTACGACAACGCCGACATCGCCGTGGATCCCCGCGTGCCGCACATCCGGACGCGGCAGGTGAAGGCGCTCTCGCGCCTCGACTTCGTGCGCGGCGTCAAGGTGTCCGCGCCGCGCAAGGTGCTCGGCAACTACACGAAGGCGGCGGCGAACTTTCGGGAGCGCGGCGAGTTCGGGATCTACGTGGGCGACGCGATGCTGATCTTCGAGATCTTCCGCCCGCGCCGGGGGCTCTTCGGTGCGATCGCCGAGGACTGGCAGCGGCTGCGCATGGGGGGCACGCTGCCCACCGGCGTCGTGGCGGGGCCCGCGAACGCGCTGCCCCGGGAGTGGGCGCGCGCCTGGCAGGCGTGCCGCGCGGGCGATGCCGAGCGCATGGCCGCGGTGCGCGAGGTCCTGGAGGCGTTTCGCGCGGGCACCCGAGCCGCGGGGGGCCGCCGCACCATCGCGTGCCTGAAGCGCGCCCTCGTGCGCCTGGGCGTGACGAGCAGCGACGCCGTCGCGCCGGGGACGCCCTGCCTCGCGCGTCCGGACGCGGAGCGCTTCGACGAGACCTTCGAGCGCGTGCGCACGCTCGCCCGGGAGCGCCTGCCCGCGGCCTGGGTGAGCCAGGCGCCCGGGGGCCTCGGCGCGTGAGCGCCCGCGAGCGCGCCGGGCGCGACCTCGACGTGGTCGGCATCGGCAGCATGGTGGTGGACCGCCTGCACCGGAGCCCGCGCGTGCTCGGCGCGGACGAGAAGGCGTGTCTCCAGCCGCTTCCGGGCGGCGGTCACCGCGCGAGCTTCGTGGGCGGGGTGGTGCTGAACCATCTCGGCTGGGCGTCGCTCCTGGGACTTCGCGCGGGGATCTTCGGCAAGCAGGCGGACGACGCGGAGGGGCGCTTCCTGCGCGCGGCCATGGAGCGCAGCGGGATCGAGCACCATCTCGTCCTCGACGGATCCGCGAGCTCGAGCGCCGAGATCTTCGTGGACGACGCGGGTGGGCGCGCGATCTACATGGCGCCGGGCGCGACGGCGGAGACCACCGCCGAGCACGTGCGCGCGCATCACGCGGGGTTCCTCCGCCGCGCGCGGCGCGTGACCACCGAGGTCTCGCAGCTCCCCCTCGAGGCCGTGCTCGAGGTGCTGCGCATCGCGCGCGAGGCGGGCATCCCGAGCGTCGTGGATCTGGACGTGCCGCCGTCGGACGCCGTCCCCGGGCTCGGGAGCCCGGAAGAACTCGACATAGTTCTGCGTAGTGCGGATCTCGTGAAGCCGTCGAAGGCCGCGGCCCGCGAGCTCGCGCCGCGCGCGGGCGGCGACGCCGCGGCCATCGCCCGGGCGCTGCGCGAACGCTACGGGAACACGGTCGTGATCACCGACGGCGAGGCGGGCTGCGCCGTGGCGGCGGCGGGCTTCGAGGGCCGGGTTCGCGCCCGCGCGGCGAAGGAGGTGGTGGACACGACGGGCGCCGGCGACGCGTTCCTGGGCGGGCTCCTGGCGGGTCTCCACCACGGCCTCGACCTCGCGGCCGCGGCGCGCCTCGGGAGCGCGTGCGGCGCGGCGTGCGTCGAGCGGCTCGGTGCCTTCCCCGACGACGCCGCGCGGCTGCTCGCCCGCGTGCTCGAGCTCTGGGACGGGCCGGCGCTTCCGCTCGCACCGTTGCCCGCCGCGAGCGACGCGGGAGCCGCGGCGCGCGAGGCGCTCGGCGCCCTCGACGTGGCGCTCGAGGAGCTCATCCTGCTGCGCGGACGCCTCGAGCCCGCCGCCTTCGAGCGCGCCGCGGCGCTGATCCGGAGCGCCGCGGTGAACGGAGGCCGCGTGCACGTGACGGGCGTCGGCAAGCCCGAGCACGTGGCGCACTACGCCGCGAGCCTGCTCGCCTCCACCGGTACGCCCGCCACGTTCTTGCACGCCACCGAGGCCGCGCACGGAAGCTCGGGCCAGATCGTGGCGGGGGACGTCGTCGTCGCGATCAGCAACAGCGGCGAGACGCTCGAGCTGCGCCAGGCGGTGGAGGTGGCGCGCGCGCGGGGAGCGCGCGTCGTGGCGGTGACGGGTGCTCCGCGCTCCTCGCTCGGGCGCGAGGCGGACGTGGTCCTCGACGCCGGCGTCGCCCGGGAAGGCGGCGGGCTCGGGCTCGCCCCGCGCGCCAGCGTCGCCGCGGAGCTCCTCGTGCTGGCGGCCCTCTCGGCGGCGCTCGAAAAGGTGTGCGGTCTCACCCGCGCGGACTACCACGCGCGCCATCCAGCGGGCACCCTAGGCGAAAAGAGTCGCACGGGCTAGCTTAGCTAGCTAGATCGCCGATCCGAGGCCGAGGGGCCGGCGCGGAAGTCAAGCGCAGGCCGACACGTGCTTCGGCAGGACTCCCCCCAACGTGCTCCGCGAAAGTGACACCCGGTCCGTCGTCGGCCGAGCCATGGAGCGACGGCCCCTCGGCCTCGGATCGGCCTTGGCGCGGCTGGCCCTCACTCCCGGAACAGGAAGCGCGCGATCATGTCCGTGGTCGCCTCCACCGCGGCGTCCACGCGGCGCGGGTCCGACTCGCCGAGCATCAGGCGCGCGGCGCTCCACTCCGTCGAGGTGTGGATCAGGAACGCGGCTGTCCCGACGTCGTCCACGCGGAGCTTGCCCTCATCGCGGAGCGCGGTGAGGAGCCGTTCGATGGCGCGGAGCACGCGCACCTCGATGGCCTCCACCGCGTGGCGGAACTCGGGATCCTTGAAGTAGCGCTCCCAGATGATGCGCTGGATCCCGGGGCTCACCGTGCGCGCGTGGAAGACTGCGTCGATGAGGCGCCGCACGCTCTCGCGCAGGTCGCCGGCGCGCCAGAGCGCGGGATCGAGGCCGCGGATCACCTGATCGGCCACCTCGACGAGGGTGCGGTCGAGAACCTCGAGGAGCACGCTGCGTTTGTCGGAGAAGTATCCGTAGAGGGTCCCCACGGCGATGCGCGCGCGCTTCGCGATGGCCGCGGTGGTGGCCTCGTCGTAGCCGAGCTCCTCGAAGCAGGCGAGGGCGGCGTCGAGGACCTTCTCCCGGGTCCGCCGGCTCCGCGCCTGCTGGGGCGTCCGTTTCCCCCTGGGGGCCTCCCGAGCTGCGCGACGCGCCATGGCGCGATCCTACCTCACGGCGAGG
>DASRUS010000319.1:0-2362 GCA_035687825.1 Myxococcota bacterium
GCGAAGACGGGTCGGCCCCACGAGGTGAAGGTCTACGCGGGCGCGGGCCACGCCTTCATGAACGACACGCGGCCCGAGCTGCACCGCCCCACGGTCGCGCAGGACGCGTGGGGACGGATGCTGGGGTTCTTCCGGGAGTACCTGCGCTGAAGCCCCTCCGCCGGGGGCTGATCCTCCTCGCCGCCGCGCCCGTCCTCGGGGCTGCGACGCTCCTCGCTGGGGCCGGCGTGGCACCCGGGAGCCTCGACGACGCGTTCATCACGCTCGTCTACTCGCGCCACTTCGCGGCGACGGGGGGGTTCTTCTGGAACGAGGCCGACGGCACCGTGGACGGCTTCACGAGCCTCCTGGACGTGCTCGTGAAGAGCCTCGCGTTCCGGCTGCATCCCGAGGATCCGGTGTGGGTGAGCGGGTGGCTCGACCTGGCCTTCCAGCTCGCGGTGCCCGTCGCGGCGATGGCGTTGCTCCTGTCTCGGAGCCGCGACCTCCGCCGCGGCGGAGCCCTCGCGGCGTTCGGCGCGGGGCTGGCCCTCGCCACCAGTCCGAGCCTCGCCTACGCCTCGGCCTTCCATCTCGAGAGCCAGCTCTTCGTGCTCCTGGTCGTGTGCGCCGTGGGAGTCGCGGCGTCTCCGCGTCCCCGAGGCGCCCCGGGGCGGGCCGTGCTCCCGCTCGTCCTGTTCCTCCTGGCGCTGACCCGCCCCGAGGGCGTTCCGCTCGCGCTCCTGTTGCTCCTGGCCGCGCTCGTGCGAGCCGACCTCCGCAAGGGCCGGAGGCCCTGGGCCGAGGCGCTCGTCTTCGTCGCTCTCCTAGCGGCCTACGGGGCGTGGCGCCTGTGGGTCTTCGGCGACTGGGCGCCGAACACGTACTACGCGAAGACCTCGACCTCGCGCTGGAACGAGATCGCGGACGGTCTGGCCTATCTCGCCGCGTTCGCGCGGACGCCCGCTGGAGCGCTCGTCCTCGCGTTCGGCGTGGTTCTCCCGCTCCTCCTCGCGAGCCGCGCCTGGAGGGACGGCGCGCAGCGAAGCGCCGCGACGCTCTCCCTCGGCTGCATGCTGGCGAGTGTCGCGGCAGTGATCGTCTCGGGCGGGGACTGCTATCCCGGCTCGCGCTTGCTCCTGCCTGCGGTCGCCCTCGCGATCCTCGCCATGGGCGTCGCGGCCGCCTCGTACGGGGGTCGAGGGGCGTGGATCCCCCAGGCGTTCCTCGCCGGCCTGCTGCTCGTGCACGTCGCGGGATTGCTTCCGGAGGCGAGGGCCCGGGCGGTCGCCGCGCTCGACACGCAGCCGCTGTCGGAGCAGGGCCTCGACTGCCATCGCCAGGTGGCCCGGACGCTGGAGCAGCTCGCACCGGATCTGGTGGTGGCGCAGACGGACTACCAGATCTTCAAGTATCTGTCCGACTCGAGCCGCGTGATCGACCTCCAGGGCCTGAACGATCGCGCCATCGCGCATCGCCGGGTCGCGGAGCCGGTGCGCTTCGGCAAGTTCGACGCCTGGAACGGGGTGCGCGCCGACCCCCACGTCTGGTTCTACGGCTACCGCGTCGCGATGCCGGGCTGTCCGACCCTGGGGCTCCTCACGACCCGGCAGGTGCTGACCGATCCGGCGATCTACGAGGCCTGCTTCGGCTACGGCGCAACCGAGGAGCTGGTTCGCGCCATCGAGGAGCGCTTCGTGCCCGCCACGCTGCACTCCTGCAACCTGAGCTTCAACTTCTTCCTGCGCCGCGATCTCGTCCCGCGAGCCCGGCAGCTCGGCATCCGCGCGCGGGCGGATGGGGCGGGCGCGGGAGACCCGGCGCCGGCGGGAGCTGCGGGGCTGCTTCGACGACCCGGGCAGGCGCCGGTCCCCCAGCGCCTGCGGCCAGCGCCAGATTGAGCGCTCAGCCGGCCACCGGCCGGGCCACCACCAGGGCCAGCGTGCGCTTGCGCGTCGCGAAGCGCGTGACGCTCGCCTCCACCTCGACCCGCGAGCCCCCCGCGTCCTGGAGCTCGGTTCGGAAGCGGCGCGGCTCGGCGCCTTCGCTCATCGCGTCGAGGTGCGTGGACCAGGCGCCGCGGCAGGCCGGCGCGACGAAGCCCTCGGCCTCGCGTTCGAGGAGGCCGTCGCGGGCCACGCCGAGGAGCGCCCCCGCTGCGGGGTTCGCGTCCGCGATGCGGCCCGTGTCCACGTCCACCGCGAAGAAGGCGTCGGCCACCCGGTCGATGGCCGCGGCCACCGCGCGGCGGGACGAGGGGCGCGGCTCGCCGCTCGCGCGGCGCGCGGCGTGGGTGCCGCGCAGGGCCGCGCCGAAGCCGCGCGCCAGGGGCCCGAGGATGGTCGTCACGTCCTTCCCGCGCTCGCCCCCGAGCTCCGCGGCG
>DASRUS010000320.1:0-2084 GCA_035687825.1 Myxococcota bacterium
GGAACCTTATTTCCGAACCGCCCCCCGGGTCAAGCAAATGAGTTGCAGCCTCGCGAGGATTCCTCCCGCGAGGGCGCGCGGCCGCGCCAGGCGCGCCCTGGCGTCGAGCCTGGTCGGCCCCGGGGGTGCGACAACGCAGGCGGGCGATCCGATTCAGGCTCGATCCGGTCCTCCCGACCCCTCGGCACCGCTAGCCTGGGCGCGTGCCGCCGCGTCCCCGCGTCTTCGCCACCCGCGCCCTGCCCGGGGAGGGTCTCGCGCGTCTCGCCGAATGCGTCGACCTCGACCTGTGGCCGGGGCCTGGCGCACCCCCGCCCGAAGCCTTGGCGGAGCGGGTCGCCGACGCCGAGGGGCTCCTGTGCCTCCTCACCGACCGCATCGACGCCGCGCTCCTCGCGCGCGCCCCGCGGCTGCGCGTCGTGTCGAGCTGCTCGGTGGGCCTCGACCACGTCGACCTCGCCGCCGCGGCGCGGCGGGGGATCGCGGTGGGCTTCACGCCCGGCGTGCTCGCGGAGACGACCGCGGACCTGGCGTTCGGCCTCCTTCTCGCCGCGGCGCGGCGCATTCCCGAGGCGGACCGCTTCGTGCGCGCCGGCCTGTGGACCTCGGAGCGGCGCTGGGAGCCCGAGCTCCTGCTCGGGATCGACGTGCACGGCGCGACCCTCGGCATCGTGGGCCTCGGCGCCATCGGCCGCGCCGTCGCGCGGCGCGCGAGCGGCTTCGGCATGCGCGTCCTCGGCTGGTCGCGGAGCGGGCGCCCCTTCCCGGGCGTCGAGGTCGTGACGCTCGAGCGCCTGCTCGAGACGTCGCGCTTCGTCTCGATCCACCTGGCGCGCACGCCCGAGACGCTGGGTCTCGTGGACGCGCGCGCCCTGGCCCGCCTGCCGGAGGGGGCGGTCCTGGTGAACGCTTCGCGGGGCGGGATCGTGGACGAGGACGCCCTCGCCGAAGCGCTGCGCAGCGGCCGGCTCTTCGCCGCCGGCCTCGACGTCTACGCCCGCGAGCCGCTCCCGAGCGCGAGCCCGCTCCTCGATCTCCCGAACGTGGTCCTCACCCCCCACATCGGGAGCGCGAGCGTCGCGACGCGGATCCGCATGGCGGACCTCGCGGTGGAGAACCTGCTGGCGGGCCTCGAAGGAAGGCCGCTGCCCCACCGGGCCTAGCTGGCCGGGACGTGCCCGCAGCGCGCGAGGAAGCGCCGGGGCGAGAGCACCTCGGCGCCCCGCCGCCGCGCGCGATCCGCGAGCTGCCGGTCGCTCGTCACCACGCACACGGACCCGCCCGCCGCGCGCACGCGCTTCACGAGCCACTCGTCCGCGGAGCGTGCGAAGGCCACGCGCACGCGGCTTCCATCCCGCGCTGCGTGCTCGGCCGCGCTCCGACCGTCGAAGACCACCCAGATCTCGGCGTCCTCGCGCTCCGCCTCGAACCGCTCCACGATGGCGAGGAGCTCCTCGCGGCGCGCCTCGTTCCACCACGAGGCGCGGTCGCGGCCCACCAGCACGCCCGCGTGGAGCACGTTGAACCCGTCCACGAGCCACAGGCGAGCCGGGGGCGCGGGCTCGTCCCCGGGCTCTCCCTGCGGCGCGCCCTCGCGGGTCGGATCGCCAGTACCCGTCTCGCTCTCGTCCATCTCCACCTGCGCCGGATCCACCTGCGCCGGAGGATAGGACGAGCGCGCCGTCTCGAGCTGCGCGGCTCCGAGCCCCACCCCGACCACCGCCGCCATGAGCGCGGCTGCCTGCCCGGCTTCGAGAAGGAATGCTCGCATCGAAGGTCCTCCGTCCCGTTCGATGCCAGCCTGGCGCGGCGTCGTGACGGATCCGGTCAGAGCCCTTGCGGCCCGGGTCCCCGTACCGTACCCAGCCGCGCATGGGAGCAGAACGCCGCAGCCCCCTTTCCGTGGGGCTCGTCCAGATGCGCTGCTCGGAGGATCCGGCCGAGAACCTCGCGCGCGCGATCGCGGGCATCGAGGAGGCGGCGCGCCGGGGCGCGAAGGTCGTCTGCCTCCAGGAGCTCTTCCGCTCGCGCTACTTCTGCCAGGCCGAGGAGGTGGAGCGCTTCGACCTCGCGGAGCCGATCCC
>DASRUS010000321.1:0-11344 GCA_035687825.1 Myxococcota bacterium
TCGGGCGCGGCGCCCGCTGGGCGTCCCGCGGGGTCCTCCTCGGCCTCGATCCGGGCGACCACGGAGCGCGGCCCGGGGCCGTCCAGGACGGCGCGCGCGAAACGCCGCGTCCCGAGAGCCCCCGCCAGCCACTCGACCCGAAGGGGCTCGCGTCCGCAGGCGTGGCGCACGGCGTCGCGGACCCGAGCTTCCATGTTCGCGTCTTCCCGGCTCAAGGCTCCCTCGAGGACGGCGTATCGTCGCCGGCGCCGCCCCCCGGCGCTGTGAACCAGTTCACAGATCTGCCGGCGGCGCCCCTCAGCCGAAGAAGAGGTGACACGCCGCCGTCGCCCCCGCGAAGCCCGCGAGGTCGCCGATGAGACACGCCGCCAGCGCGTGGCGGCCGTCCCGCACGCGGGCCGCCCCGAGGTAGAGCGCCAGGACGTAGAAGGTCGTCTCGGTGGATCCCTGGAGCGTGCTCGTGAGCAGGCCCACGAAGGAATCGGGGCCGTGGGTCTTCAGGATCTCGCTCATGACGGCGAAGGACCCCGAGCCCGAGAGCGGCCGCAGGAGCGCCATGGGCAACGCCTCGGCCGGGAACCCGAACGCCGACGTGACGGGATCCAGGACCCGGATCAGGAGGTCGAGCGCGCCCGACGCCCGGAACATCGCCACGGCCACGAGGATCGCGACCAGATAGGGCACGATCCGGGCGGCGACCTGGAGGCCCTCGCGGGCCCCCTCGATGGCCGACTCGTACACCGGCACCCGTCCCGCCACGCCCGCGAGGAGGAGCCCCGCCAGGAGCAGGGGAAACAGCCAGCTGCGGACGAGCCCCAGGCCGCCGTCGCGGAGCCCCTGCTCCCCGACGAGGCGCGCCGCGTCGACGGCGAGCGCGACGCCGAGCGCGAGCGCGCAGCCGAGGACGAAGACGCGGAGCCCGGGACCCATGGGCTGCCAGGGCTGCGGCTCGGGGATCTCGACCCGCTCCGCCTCCGCGCCGGGAGCCGCGTCACCGGGCGGTGTCGGAAGCTCCCGGGGCCGGTAGCGCGGCAGGTCGCGCAGGAGGTAGTAGACCGCCACCGCCGTGAGGGTCGAGCAGGTGGTGGCGATGAGCGTCGGCAGCCAGATCGCGAAGGGGTCCGCGGAACCCGCGGCCGCGCGCACGCCGATCGTGCCCAGAGGCGGGAGCAGCGTCACGGCGGTGGCGTTGATCGCGAGGAAGAGCACCATGGGGTTCGACGCCGAGCCCGGGTGCGGGTTGAGCTTCGCGAGCTCCACCATCGCCTTGAGACCGAAGGGCGTGGCGGCGTTGCCGAGGCCGAAGACATTGGAGGCCAGGTTCATCACCATGGCGCCCATCGCGGGGTGATCCGGGGGAACGTCGGGGAAGAGACGGCGCAGGAGCGGTGCCAGCCCGCGCGCGACGACGTCGCGCAGCCCGGCGTCGAAGGCCACGCGCATCACGCCGAGCATGAAGACCATGATGCCGACGAGGCCGATCACGAGCTGCACGGCGTCCTTGGCGCTCGCGAAGATCGCGTCCTGGACCGCCTCCATGCGGCCGTGGAAGCCCGCGTAGAGGATGGAGCCCAGGATCAGGCCGAGCCAGATCCAGTTGAGCAAGCGTCGCCTTTTTTGGGGGGTGGCCGCGCACGAAGCTCCCGGATAAGCTCGGACCCGTCAAGCTCGCGTCGCCCCCCGAGCGTGATTCCGCGAGCTCCTCCGTCCGGCCGTCGCAAACCGTGGCGGTCCGCCGTCGGCGAGGAGGTGGGTCCTGCGCGCGCTCCCGATCGTGACGCTCGTCCTCGCGCTCGGCGTCCGCGCCGCGGCGGCGGGCGCGCCGCTCGCGCAGGCGCTGGCCGCGGCGCTCGACGCGACCGCGCTGCGCGGCGCCCGCGTGGGCGCGCTCGTGGTGGACGCGGAGCGGGGCGCGGTGCTGTTCGAACGAGCGCCGGACCTCGCGCTCGTTCCCGCGTCGAACCTCAAGATCCTGACGGCGCTCGCCGCCCTCGACGCCTTCGGTCCCACGCACCGCTTCACGACGCGCGTGCTCGCCGACGCACCCGTGGACGCGCAGGGCGCCGTGGACGTCCTCTACCTCCAGGGCGGCGGTGACCCCGCGCTCACCTCGGAATCCTGGTGGCGGCTGGCCGCGGACCTGCGCCTCGCGGGGCTGCGCGAGGTGCGCCGCGGCATCGTGGTGGACGACTCGGCCTTCGACGCCTCGCGCTGGCACCCGAGCTGGGGACGTGTGACCTCGCGCGCGTACTACGCGCCCATCGGCGCGCTCTCCGCCAACTACGGCGCCTTCGCCGTGGAGGTGAGGCCCGGCGCCGCGGCGGGCGCCCCGCTGTCGGTGGCGCTGGATCCCCCGGTCGCGAGCCTGCGCGTCGTGAACCGCGGGCGCACGGGGCCGCCCGGCTCGCCGTCGAAGCTCGTGGTGGATCGGGTCGCGGCGGGCGACGTGGAGGAGGTGCGCGTGGCGGGGAGCCTTCCCGTCGGCGCGCCGCCGCAGCCGTTCTACCGCTCCGTCGCGGATCCCGGGCGCTACGCGGGGGCGCTCGCGAAGCTCCAGCTCGAGGCGAACGGGGTGCGCGTCGGGCCCGCGCTCTCGCGCGGGGGCGTCCCCCTCGGCGCGGTCGAGCTCCTCGCCTTCGAGGGGAGGCCGCTCGGCGAGATCGTGGGGTTGCTCGTGAAGCACAGCAACAACGAGATCGCCGAGAGCCTGGTGAAGGCGCTCGCGGCGCAGCGCGGCGCCGGGAGCTGGGAGCTCGGCACGGCGCTCGTGCGCGAGCGGCTCGTGGGCCTGGGGCTCGACGCGAGCGGTCTCGAGCTCGTGGACGGCTCCGGCCTCTCGACACAGAATCGCGTCAGCGCCCGGCTCCTCGTGGACGCGCTGTGCGTCGCCGGGCGCTCGTTCCGCGTGGGCCCCGAGCTGCTGGCCGCGCTCCCCATCGCGGCCCGCGACGGCACGCTCCGCAAGCGCGCGGGGGGCGCGGACGGGCGCGTGCGCGCCAAGACGGGGCTCCTCGACCGGGTCACGGCCCTCGCGGGCTGGGCCGAGCTCGCCGACGGGCGTCCGGCCGCCTTCGCGATCCTGGTGAACGGCTACCGGGTGGCCGACGAGGCGGCGATGGAGGCGGTGGACGCCTTCGTGTCCGCGCTCGTCTCCGCGGACCCCGAGGCGGGCGAGGACCCGAGCCAGGCCTCGAGCCGCGCGGCGTGGATCCCGTAGGCGTCGATCACGTTGCCGGCGTAGATGCGCGGCACCGGGAGGCCCTGGGCGAGCTGTCGGCTCACGTGACCCGGACCCCAGTTGTAGGCGGCGAGCGCGGTGGAGAGGTTCCCGTACTCCCGGTGCAGCCAGGCGAGGTAGGCGATCCCGAACCGCACGTTCACGATCGGGTCGAAGAGCGTCTGCGGTCCGCGCCAGGGGACGCCGAGGTCGTGGGCCAGCATCTCCCCGGTGGCGGGCATGATCTGCATGAGCCCGAGGGCGCCCACCGGGGACACCGCGAAGTTGTAGTAGCCGCTCTCGATCTGGATCACCGCCAGGACGAGGGAGGGTGAGACGCCGCGGGCGCGCGACTCGGCGAGGATCGTGCGCGCCAGGCGGTCGATCTCGAAGTCCGCGAGGCCCGTGTGGTAGCGCGCGAGGCGCTCGCGGATCTCGTCCACCGAGGGATCGCGCCCGTCGCTCGCCGGGGACGCGGGGGGAGCCGCGGCGACGTCGGTGGGCGGCGGCGGGCCCGACTTCCACGAGAGGGTGGCGCAGCAGAGGAGCAGCGCGAGCGTCAGCCGACGGCGCGACACGCCGGGCTGGCTCACGACGGGAGCCCGAACGGCGCCATGCGCAGCGCCTTCAGGGCCCCGAGGTTGTTCGCCACCGCGAGGCCGGTGGCGCCGATCAGGCCGCACAGGAACGCGAGCTTGACCCAGCGCGGGACGGAGCGGCTCACGAGCAGGAAGGCCAGCGCCCCGACCGTCACGAGCGAGTCGATCACGAGCCCGCCCGCGAGGCCCAGGGTCGCGAAGAGCCACGCCGCGAGCGGGTTGCCCTCCATCACCTGGAGGCCGGGGGTCTCCTCGATGAGGCACAGGTACGTGGTCCAGTGATCGGCCGCCGAGAGGACGAGCGCGACGACTACGAGCATGGGCAGCATCCAGGCCTCGCGTTCGGGCCCCTCCGCGCCCGCTGGGGGGTTAGAGCAAGATCCGTGCCCTGGCCCGGCGCGCGCGGAACGGATCGCGACGGCCCGGGCGCTTGGCCCCGCTGCCTGCCGCTGCGCGTCGAGCGCGAGAGCTTCAGGGGTCCCCGGGGGAGGGAAGTCCGCTTCCCACTTTGGGTGGGGCCGTGCACTCCCGGACGAGGCTCGGAGGCGCGGGGGCCCCGCGCGGATGCGCCCCTCGGAGGGGCGGGAGGCTCAGCGCCCGCGTCGCATCTTGCCCTTGCCGAGCAGGAGCCAGTCGATGGACACGCTCTCCCGGACGGCCAGGGTGATCAGGAAATCGGTGTGCGGAGTGGTGCCGCTCTCGTAGCGGTTCACGTTCTGCTGGAACACGCCGAGCTCGCGCGCGAACTGTCGCTGCGAGCGCTCGCCGCGCACGCGCGCGAGGCGCTCCGGAAGCTTCTTCTTGATCCGTTCCACTGCAGCCGTCTTCATGTTGGGGGTCTCCCTGGCATCGCGTGACCGGAGGGCGACGAGGATCGGAGCTGCCCTTCCCGGCACGGCCCGCCGTCCGCGTCGCTGCCGTCGCGTGCTACACACAGGACGGTTGCGACCGAACGCGGAGGTTTCTGTGTCGTGTTCCGACGCGCGGCGCCTCGCCGAGCGAGGCCGCCGAGTGTACGCAGGTGTCCGGCCCGGATCAAGATGCAAATCCGGGAGGCGACCGTGAGGGATCCGCGACGGAGCCGCTGCGCCGAGGGCGGCGCTCGGTCGCGGCGCGCGGCGAGCAGCCACCGGTGCGGGTGACCGGCGGAGACCTGGCGGGACGACGGCTGCGGGCACCGGCCACCCGCGGGGTGCGCCCGACGGCCGACCGGGTGCGCGAGGCGCTCTTCGCTCGGCTCGGCTCCTGCGACGGCGCGCGCGTGCTCGACCTCTACGCGGGCAGCGGAAGCCTCGGCATCGAAGCCCTCTCGCGCGGCGCGGCCCGCGCCGTGTTCGTCGAGCGCTCCGCCACGGCGATCGCGGTGTTGCGGGCGAACCTGGCCGCGCTCGGCCTCGAGCCCCGCGCGCGCGTCGTGCGCGGGGAGGCGACGGCCACGCTGCGCCGGCTGGCGCGGGAGCGTGAACGCTTCGATCTGGTGCTGGTGGATCCTCCCTACGCCTCGGGCGAAGCGGCTCGCGCGCTCGCGTCGCTGGCGGGTGCGGGGATCCTCACGCCTGGCGCTACCCTGGTGGTGGAGAGCTCCCGGAGGGACGAGCTCACGGCGCCGGGTGGGCTCGTGGTCCTGGACGAGCGGTGCTACGGGGACACGAAGATCACCAGCTTCGCCGAGGCCACGGCCGGCGCAGCCGAGGACGCAGGGGGTTCCATGCAGCGCAAGGACGCACGACGCATCGGGCTCTTCGCGGCGAGCTTCGATCCGGTGACGAACGGCCACCTCGACCTGCTCACCCGGGCGCGGCGCGTGTTCGACGAGGTCGTGGTGGCGGTGGGCCGCAACTTCGCGAAGGAGGGGTCCTTCAGCGTGGAGGAGCGCCTCGAGATCCTCGACGCGCTGCTCGGCCGCGAGCCGGGGGTCCGCATCGCCGCCTTCGACGGGCTCGTGGTGGACTACGCCCGGGAGATCGGCGCCACGGCGCTGATCCGGGGGCTCCGCGCCATGTCGGATTTCGAGTACGAGTTCGAGATGGCGCTCATGAACAAGCACCTGAATCCCGAGCTCGAGACGCTGTTCATGATGACCGACCAGAAGTACCTCTACGTGAGCTCGTCGCGGCTGAAGGAGCTCGTGCGCTTCGGGACCAGCATCGAGGACTTCGTCCCGCCGGTCGTCGCCAAGAAGCTGCGCGAGAAGGCCGGCTTTCCCTGAGCGGCGCTCGCGGCCGCGGAGCCGATGGGGGTCCCGTCCGCTTCGGGACGAGCCCCTGGCGCGCGGGCTCCTAGCCGCGGCGACCCCCCCGAGGTAACTTGCCCGTCGGTCACGACACTTCCAAAGGACGGCGCATGGAGCAGCGTCGGGTGCTGGTGGCGATTTCCGCCGGCATCGCGGCCTACAAGGTCCCGGAGCTGGTGCGGGCGCTGGTGCGCGCCGGCTGCGCCGTGCGCTGCGCGCTCACGCCGGCCGCCGCGCAGTTCGTCTCGCCGCTCGTGCTCCAGACGCTCTCCGGAGCTCGGGCGCGAAGCCAGCTCTTCGACCCGGTCGAGGAGGGGGAGATCGACCACATCGCCCTCGCCGACTGGGCGGAGCTCGTGGTCGTGGCTCCCGCCACGGCGAACGTGCTGCCGAAGCTCGCCCAGGGCCTCGCCGACGACCTCGTGACCACACTCCTCCTAGCCACGCGCGCCCCCGTGCTCGTCGCGCCCGCCATGAACGTGAACATGTGGGAGCACCCGGCGACGCGCGCGAACGTGGCCCGGCTCCGGGAGCGCGGCGTGCACACGGTGGGCCCCGAGGCGGGCTTCCTCGCCTGCGGTTGGGAGGGCGAGGGGCGCATGGCCGAGCCCGCCGCGATCGCCGCGGCGGCCGCGCGCATCCTCGGGCCGCGCACGCTCGCCGGGGTGAAGGTGCTCGTGAACGCGGGCGGCACGCGCGAGCCCATCGACCCGGTGCGCGTGCTCGCGAACCGCTCGTCGGGGAAGATGGGCTTCGCGGTGGCCGAGGAGGCGGTGCGGCGGGGCGGGGAGGTCGTGCTCGTGGCGGCGCCGACGCCGCTCCCGACTCCGGTCGGCGCGCGGCGCGTGGACGTGGAGACCGCGCTCGAGATGCGCGACGCGATGCGGGCCGAGTGGCCCGGCACCGACGTGGCGGTGCTGTGCGCCGCGGTGGGGGATTTCCGGCCGGCGGCGCCGGCGCAGCGCAAGATCAAGAAGGAGGATCTGCCGGAGGCGGGCGGCCTCCAGCTCGAGCTGGTGCGCAACCCCGACATCCTGGCGGAGCTCTCGCGCGACAAGGGCCGCCGCGTGGTGGTGGGCTTCGCCGCGGAGAGCCACGACGTCGTGGCCGCGGCGCGGCGCAAGCTCGCGCGCAAGGGCTGCGACCTGCTGGTGGCCAACGACGTCTCGCGCACGGACGCGGGCTTCGGCAGCGACCGCAACGCCGTGGTCTTCGTGTGGCCCGGCGGCGAGGTCGAGGAGCTCCCGCTGCTGCCCAAGGGCGAGGTGGCGGGCCAGCTCTGGGATCGCATCGAGAAGCTGCGGGCCGGCCGATGAAGCGCCTCGCGCTCACGGGGCTCGTGCTGCTCGGGCTGCGCACGCTCGTCGCGAGCGGCGCCGAGCCCGAGGCGCCGGCGCCGGCGGGTGTCGTGCCGACTGTCTACGTCGTGGTGATCTCGGGCTCCATCAACCCCGCCTCCGCGGACCACATCGTGAAGGGCATCGCGCGCGCGGAGCAGGCGGGCGCCGAGGCGCTGCTGCTCCAGCTCGACACGCCCGGGGGGCTCGTGGAGTCCACCAAGGACGTGATCCAGGCGATGCTCAACGCGCGCGTCCCGGTGCTCGTGTACGTGGCGCCGCAGGGCGCCTGGGCGGGCTCCGCGGGCACCTTCATCACCATCGCGGGGCACGTGGCGGCGATGGCGCCGGGCACGAGCATCGGCGCCGCGCACCCGGTGGGGATCGGCGCGCCGGGCGGGCAGGGCGGCGAGGAGGGCAAGGGCCAGCGCGACTTCGCCCTCGAGAAGGCCGAGAACTTCCTGGCGGCGTTCATCGAATCGATCGCGCGCGAGCGCGATCGCAACGTCGAGTGGGCGGTGAAGGCGGTGCGCGAGTCGGTGGCGATCGCCCAGGACGAGGCCCTCGAGCTCGGCGTGATCGACCTCGTGGCGCGCGACCGGGAGGAGCTCTTCGCGAAGAGCGAGGGTCGCAAGCTGAAGGTCGCGGGCGGGGAGCGGGTGCTGCACGTGGTGAACGCGCGCCTGCACGAGATCCCCATGTCGTGGGCGAACCGCTTCCTCGACGCGCTCGCCAGCCCCGACGTGGCGATCCTGCTCATCCTGGCCGGCATCTTCGGGCTCTACACCGAGTTCACGAACCCCGGGCTCGTCTTCCCCGGCGTCGCGGGCGCGATCTGCCTCGTGCTCGGCATGGTGGCGTTGCAGATCCTGCCCTTCAGCTGGTACGGGCTCCTGCTCTTCCTGGTGGGGATCGGCTGCTTCGTGGCGGAGCTCTTCGTGACCTCGTACGGCGCGCTCTTCGCGGTGGGGGTGGTGTGCTTCCTGCTCGGCGGGTCCATGCTCTTCGAGATGCCCGAGCTCTCCGACCTGCGCGTCTCGTTCTGGTCCGTGCTGGTGCCCGCGGTGACGGGGCTCTCGCTCTTCATGGGGCTCGTGCTCTTCGCGGTGGGGCGGAGCTTCCGGCGCCCGCAGATCGCCGGCACGGGCGAGCTGCTCGGCATGCAGGGCAAGGCCATCACGGCGCTCGCGCCGGAAGGCACGGTCTTCCTGCGCGGCGAGTACTGGAACGCGCACGCCGAGGAGCCGGTCGCGGCGGGCGAGCGGGTGGAGGTGACCGCGGTGGACGGGCTGCTGCTCCGGGTGCGCCGCGCCCGGCCGGCGTCCCCCGGCGCGTAAGGAGGGAGCATGTTTTCGATTCCGTTGATCGTGGTGGGATTCGCCGTGGTTGTATTCCTGGTCGGCGTGCGCGTGCTCGCCGAGTACGAGCGCGGCGTGATCTTCCGCCTCGGCCGCTACAACGGCAACAAGGAGGCGGGGCTGCGCTGGATCATCCCCGGCGTGGACCGCATGGTGCGCGTCAGCCTGCGCGAGATCGTGATGGATGTTCCGCCCCAGGAGGTGATCACGCGCGACAACGTGTCGGTGAAGGTGAACGCGGTGCTCTACTTCCGCGTACTGCACCCCGAGAAGGCGGTGATCCAGGTGGAGAACTACCTGTACGGCACCTCGCAGCTCTCGCAGACGACGCTGCGCAGCGTGTGCGGCCAGGCGGAGCTCGACGAGCTCCTGGCGGAGCGCGAGACCATCAACCGGCGACTCCAGGAGATCATCGACCAGCAGACCGAGCCCTGGGGCGTGAAGGTGCGCGCCGTGGAGCTGAAGCAGATCGACCTTCCCCTGGACATGCAGCGCGCCATGGCGAAGCAGGCCGAGGCCGAGCGCGAGAAGCGCTCCAAGGTGATCCACGCCGAGGGCGAGTTCCAGGCGGCGCAGCGCCTGGCGGACGCCTCCAACGTGCTGGCGAGCTCGCCCGCCGCGCTCCAGCTCCGCTACCTCCAGACCCTCGCGGAGATCGCCACCGAGCACAACTCCACCATCCTGTTCCCCATCCCCATCGACATCCTGCGCCCGTTCTACGAGCTCGGCGCCCGCGCCGCGGCGCCGTCGGGCGGGGAGCGCTAGGGCGCGCCCGTGGCGGATCGGCCGGAACGCCCGACGAGCGACGAGCGCGTGCGACGCGGCGTGGGCCGCACGCTCGGGAACCTCGTGCTGGGCGTCGTGGCGCTCGGGGCGCTCGCCGCCTGGGCCTCCCTCGGCGTCTACCAGGTGGAGGCGGGCCAGCACGGCATCGTGTTGCGGCTCGGGCGCCACCAGCGCACCGAGACGCGCGAGGGCCTGCACCTCGCGCTGCCCCCGCCCCTCGAGCGCGTCGAGATCGCGAACGTGAACTCGATCCAGCGCGAGGAGTTCGGGGTCCGGACCGCGGCGGGACCCGAGGCGGAGGGCGCCGCCCTCCACGAAGCGGCGATGCAGACGAGCGACAACAACATCGTGCATCTGGGCTTCGTGGTGCAGTACCGCACCAAGGACGCCTTCCAGGCGCGCTATCGCGTGGCGGGGCCGCGCGAGACCCTGCGGGACGCGGCCCAGGCCGCGGTGCGCGAGGTGGTGGGCCGCACCACCATCGACGGCGTGCTCTCGGACAAGCGCGGCGAGGTGGAGGCCGAGGCCTTCGAGCTGCTGCAGCGGATCCTGGACCGCTACGAGTCGGGGCTCCTCGTCGTGGGGCTCCAGCTCCAGGAGGTGCAGCCGCCCGCGGAGGTGCGCGACGCCTTCGACGACGTGCTGGCGGCCTCCCAGGACCGCAGCCGCCTCATCAACGAGGCGCAGGGCTTCGCGAACGAGGTCGTGCCCAACGCGCGCGCGGAGGCGAGCGAGATCGTGGCGTCCGCCGCGGGCTACCGCGAGGCGAAGGTGGCCGAGGCGCGCGGCGAGGCGCAGCGCTTCCTGGCCCTCCTGCAGGAGTACCGCCGGGCGCCGGAGGTGACGAAGCGCCGGCTCTACCTGGAGACGATGGAGGCGGTGCTCCCCGACGTGGAGAAGATCATCATCGAGCCCGGCACGAACCTGCTCCCCTACCTGCCCATGGGGCGAGGTGCGGACGGCCAGCCCGCGCAGGAGAAGCGATGAGGAGGATCGCGCTCGCGCTCCTGATCCTCCTGGGCGGCTTCGCCGGGCTCGTCTTCCTGGGCGAGCGCAGCATCGGCCCCCTCGTCATCACCCGCGAGGGGGAGCAGCGGGTGATCCTCCTCTTCGGCGACCCGCGCGAAGAGTCGACGCGGCCCGGGCTCTCCTGGCGGCTGCCCTTCGTGGAGGAGGTGCGGAGCTTCGAGGCGCGCCAGCTCCACCTGAACGTGGAGCCGCTCCCGATCCAGACGCGGGACGAGGAGCGCATCGTGGTGGACAACTACGTGCTGTGGCGCATCCACGATCCGCTGCTCTTCCTGAAGGCGTTCCCCACCGGCATGGGACAGGCGGAGCTCCAGATCGACCGCGTCGTGCGCGCCGACGTCCGCGAGGTGATCGGGCGGCGCACGCTCTCGGAGGTGGTGACGAGCGCGCGCGGCGAGGTGATGCAGTCGATCACGGAGCAGAGCCGCGCCGAGCTCGCGCCCCTCGGGATCGAGGTGACCGACGTCCGCATCAACCTGACGGAGCTGCCGCCCGCCACGCAGCAGAACGTCTACGCGCGCATGCGCGCGGAGCGGCAGCGGCTTGCGCGCAAGTACCGCGCCGAGGGCGGGGAGGAGGCGCGCCGCATCCGCGCGGAGGCGGACCGGCAGGCGCTCGTGATCGTGGCGGAGGCGAAGCGGGAGTCCGAGGTGTCCCGGGGCGAGGGCGACGCCGAGGCGGCGCGCGTCTACGCCGAGGCCCACGGCACGGACCCCGAGTTCTACACCTTCGTGCGCAGCCTCGAGGCGTACCGCAAGACGATCGGCAAGGGGACGACGCTCGTG
>DASRUS010000322.1:0-2302 GCA_035687825.1 Myxococcota bacterium
TTCTCCTCCACCGCCTTCCCCGACACGTTCACCGTGCGCCAGCCCCGCTCGCGGAAGAGCCGGCGCGCGTGCTCGAGCTCCTGCACCACCGCCTCGGGATCCGCGTACGCGCGATGCGGCGAAGCGCCGAGGCCGCGCACCCGCGCGCGACGCACCTCGAGCAGCTCCTCGGGGTCCGCGAGCAGGCCGAAGACCTTGCGCGGATCGAGCTCGAGGAGGGCGCGGGGGGGCTCGAGCCCCGGCACCAGCGGCACGTTGCCCGTCTTGTAGCCGCGCTGGGCGAGGTACATGGAGAGCGGCGTCTTCGACGTGCGCGAGACGCCCGTCAGCACGAGGTGCGCCTGGAAGAGCGTGTGCGGGTTCGTGCCGTCGTCGTGGCGGACCGCGAACTCGACCGCTTCCACGCGCCGGTAGTGCTCGTCCGAGAGTCCGTGCAGGAGGCCCGGCTCGTGGCGCGGCTCGGCGCGGAGCTGCTCGGCGATCTTGGCCAGCAGGGGCCCCAGGAGATCCACCGCCTCCACGCCCAGCTCGCCGGCCCGCTCGCGCAGCGCGCGCGCCACGTCCTGGTTCACGAGCGTGAAGACGACGAGGCTGCGCGAGCCGGCGGCGAGGTCCACCACGCGGCGCGCCTGGGACTCCTGGCGCACCTCGCCGAACGTGCGCAGTCGCCACGGCGAGCGGAACTGGAGCAGGGCTGCGCGCACCACCGCCGCGGCGGTCTCGCCGGTGCCGTCCGAGACCACGAACACCTGGGGCTCTTGCGGCGCGGGCGCCTCGGTCGGATCCACGCGCGGAGCATAGCGGCGTGGCCCGGCCCGAGTCGCGCGGGCAAGCCCGCCGAAGGCGGGCGCGCAGCCAAGGCGAGCCGCAGGCTCGCCGCTCGACGGGTGTGAAGGCGAGCGGAGCCGCACCGGTTGGTTGACTCCGCCCGAGCGGGCCGGCAAGTTCCGCCCATGCCGTACGATCCCAAGGCGATCGAGTCGAAGTGGCAGAAGTACTGGCTCGAGCACGCGACGTTCCGCGCCGAGATCGACCCCGCGCGGCCCAAGTTCTACGTGCTGGACATGTTCCCCTATCCCTCGGGCGAAGGCCTGCACGTGGGACACCCGAAGGGCTACATCTCGACGGACGTGCTGGCGCGCTACAAGCGCATGCGCGGCGTGAGCGTCCTGCACCCCATGGGCTGGGACGCCTTCGGACTCCCCGCGGAGCAGTACGCCATCGAGACGGGCACGCACCCGCGCATGACCACGAAGCGCAACATCGACACCTACCGCCGCCAGCTCCGGGCGCTGGGCCTCTCCTACGACTGGTCCCGGGAGATCGACACCACCGACCCCGGCTACGTGAAGTGGACCCAGTGGATCTTCGCGCGCCTCTACGAGCGCGACCTCGCCTACCAGGCCGAGGTGCCCGTGAACTGGTGCCCGGCGCTCGGCACGGTGCTCGCGAACGAGGAGGTGATCGACGGCAAGAGCGAGCGCGGCGGCCACCCGGTGGTGCGCGTGCCCCTACGGCAGTGGATGCTGCGCATCACGGCCTACGCGGACCGGCTGCTCTTCGACCTGGACGGGCTCGACTGGCCCGAGCCCATCAAGAAGATGCAGCGCGACTGGATCGGGCGCTCCGAGGGCGCGCGCATCCGCTTCGAGCTCCCGGAGCATCCCGGCGAGTCGATCGAGGTCTTCACCACGCGGCCCGACACGCTCTTCGGCGCGACCTACCTGGTGCTCGCCCCCGAGCACCCGCTCGTCGCGAAGCTCGCGACGCCGGCGCAGCGCGATGCGCTGGAGCGCTACGTGGAGGAGGCCGCGCGCAAGACCGAGCGCTCGCGCCTCGCCGAGGCCGGCGAGAAGACGGGCGTCCCGACCGGTGCGTTCGCCGCGCATCCCGTGACCGGCGCGCGCCTGCCCCTCTGGGTCGCCGACTACGTGCTCGCGGGCTACGGAACGGGCGCGATCATGGCGGTCCCCGCCCACGACGAGCGCGACTTCGCGTTCGCCCGGGGCCACGGCCTGCCCATCGTGGAGGTGGTCGCGGGGGGCGACGTCTCGCGCGAAGCGTTCACCGGCGAGGGCACGAACGTGAACTCGCAGCTCCTGGACGGGCTCCCCACGCAGCGGGCGAAGCAGCGCATGATCGAGTGGCTGGAGGAGCACGGCCGGGGCGAGCGCGCCGTCTCGTACAAGCTGCACGACTGGCTCTTCAGCCGGCAGCGCTACTGGGGCGAGCCCTTCCCGGTGCTGCACCTCGCGGATGGGACGACGAAGCTCGTGCCCGACTCCGAGCTCCCCGTGCTCCA
>DASRUS010000323.1:0-20364 GCA_035687825.1 Myxococcota bacterium
GGCGGAGGGTTCCGATTCGGCAGAGGGCTGGTGACAATCTAGTTTCACTCCGCTCGGCTCCGCCTCGCTGCGCGCGCGTGCTCGAGGCTTCGACCGGCAACTCGCATCCTGAGGAGCGCGGAGTTCCTCACAGACCGGGCCCGACGCCGCCAGCACGCGCTCTTCGGTTTACTCCGCTCGGCTGCGCCTCGCTGCGCGCGCGTGCTCCAGGCTCCGACCGGCAACTTGCATCCTGTGTGGCGTGCAGTTCCTCACGGACCGGGCCCGATGCCGCCAGCACGCGCTTGCCGGCCTTCGGTGAGGGGCTTGCGTCCCCGGTTCTCGGCGAACTCGCAGATCGCTGCGCTCGCGTCGGCGACCACGGCGTCCAGGGGCTGGCTCGCGTCCACGCGCACGAACCGGGGCGCCGCCTCCGCCAGCCGCTCGTAGTTGCGGCGCAGGGCTTCGAGCGACTCGAGCGTCCCCTCGCCCTTGCGGGCGAGGAGCAGCGCCGCCGGCGCGTCGAGGTAGACCACGAGGTCCGGCTTCGGGTAGACGCGCGCCAGGAACAGGCCGTGCAGCCGGCGCGCGAGGCTCGTCGCCTCGCGGACGTCCGTCGAGTAGTAGTCCGCGAAGAAGTGGCGGTCGAAGAGCACCACCCGCCCGCGCGCGCGGTGCCACCACGCCAGCACCTGCCGGTACGACTCCTCCGCCACGCGGTTCGCCAGGCGCAGGAGCGAGCGCGCCCCGCCACCCCGGCGTCCGACCCCCGCCGGTCCGGCCTCCGTCGGCACGCCGCGCCGGCGGCGCAGGGCGTGGACCACCCAGGTGGTGGGCAGCAGCCGGTTGCTCGAGCCCGGGGCGACGCCCATGTAGAGATAGGTCGTGGGCAGCGGGAGCTTCCGCGCGAGCTCGTGCGCCACGGTCGTCTTGCCCGCTCCATCGGGTCCCACCAGGGCGACGGTGAACACGGCGATCCTCCGGGTCAAGCGCGCAGGTGCGGCTCGAGCACGTCGAAGAGCTTCGCGAGCTCCACGGGGTACGGGTGGAGCAGGCGGAGGCACGGCCTGCCCGAGAGCCACCGCTGCAGGAGCACGCGCTCGCGCTCCTGCGCCTTCTCGAGGTGCGGGTTCGCGAGCTCCGGGAACGCGAAGCGGAACATGGCGTAGCACTGGAGCAGGGGCGTCCGCTCGAAGTGGAGCGAGTGCAGCATGCGGTCCGCCACCTCCTGCGGATCGATGGGCGCCGCGCTCGTGTCGGGGTGCTCGTGGCTCATGGCGAAGACGACGTGGCCGAGCTCGGTCTCGCCCCGGGCGGCGTCGGCTCCGAACAGGAGCTCCGCGGGGGCGTCGGCGTGGAGCTGCTTCGCCGCGACCTGCGCCACGCGGCGGAGGGCGCGCCCGGCCGGGGTGCGGCGCGCGCGCTCCGGAAGCCGTGCGTCGAGCGCGGGCAGGACGCCCCACGCGGCGAGGCGCAGCCGCTCCCTCCGCGAGAGAGCGCGTTCGATCCCGGGGAGCTGGGCGAGCTGCCAGCGCCAGATCCGCAGCGGCTCGGGCAGGCCGAACACGCGGCGTCCGTCGGGGGCGAGGTAGCACCACTCGTCCGCGACGTAGCGCGCGCCGCGCTGCGCGAAGGCGAGGAGCGTCTCGGTCTTGCCGCCCTTCGACCAGCCCGTGACGACGACGCCCGCGCCGTTCCACTCGAAGGCCGCGGCGTGGAGCGGGAGCGTCCCCTTCGTGAGCGCGGTGAGGTTCACGATCGCGACCAGGAGCGGGACCGCGGGGAGCCCGCGCTCGCACGTGATCTCGCAGCGCTCGCCGATGCGCTCCATGGGGATCCGCACCCGGGCGCGCGACTTGTGCTTCGAGCGCAGCACGAGGAAGGCGTCGTCGCTGAAGCCGCACTCATCGAGGCCGAGGAGCCGCACGGGGCCCCGGGTCTCGATGCGGTCCACGAAGCGCACCGTCACGTCGGGCTCGCCCGTCCCCCGGGCCGCGATCGGGCCGAGCTGACGCGCCACCGCCGCCGCCTCCCGCGGCCCGGCGCCCTCGAGGCGCACGCGCACGCAGCCGTGCAGGTCGAAATCCATGCTCAGCTCGCCACCGCCAGGGGCGGACGCGCGCCGCGCCGCGAGGCGAGGGCGCGCACCGCGGCGAGGATCTCGCGGCCGATGGCGCGCTGCGTCTCCACGGTGCAGGCTCCCACGTGCGGCGTGAGCACCACGTTCGGGAGGCTCCGCAGCTCGGCCGCGAGGCCGGGCCCTTCGCGCTCGTGGGCGTCGAGGCCCGCGCCGCGCAGCCGCTCGCCGGAGCGGAGCGCGTCGAAGAGCGCTGCCTCGTCCACGACGCCCCCGCGCGAGAGGTGGATCAGGTACGAGCCGGGCTTCATGCGCTCGAAGACCGCCGCGCCGACGAGGCCGCGGGTCGTCGCGTCGAGGGGGACGTGCACCGAGAGGAAGTCCGCCCGAGCCACCACCTCGTCGAAGCTCGCGAGCTCGATGCCGTCCCGGCGCAGCGACTCCGCGCGCTCCGGCGAGGGCCGCTTCACGCAGCCGACCACGCCCAGACCCAGGGTCGCGGCGAGCGAGCCCAGGCAGCGGCCCACCTGGCCCACGCCCACGATGCCGAGCGTCCGTCCCAGCAGGAGGTGGTTCTCGAAGGTGTGCTTCGCCCAGTGTCCCTGGCGCGCGAGCCCGTCCAGCTGGAGCAGGTTGCGCGCGAGGGCGAGCATGTGCGCGAGCGCGAGCTCCGCCACCGCCCGGGCGCCCGGTCCGGCGATACGCAGCAGCGGGATGCCCAGGCGCTCCACCGCGTCGAGATCGACGTTGTCGAGGCCCGAGCCCGCGCGGATCAGCAGCCGGAGCTCCGTCCCGGGCTCGAGCACCGCCTTGGAGAGCGTCACCCCGCTCCGGAACACCAGGACATCGTGGCCCGGCACGAGCCGTGCGAGCTCGCGCTCCGAGGCTCCGAGGGCGCAGGTGACCTCGTGCTCCTCCGCGAGGCGCACCACGGCCTCCGCGTCGATCGGGCTCGCGATCAGGATCCTCATGGCAGGCCTCGAGCGCTGACACCCCCAGGAAGAACGTGGTCCGGCGCTGGGGAAAGTGTCAGGCGAGCGTCTGGCGCTTCTTGCCGATCAGCTCGAGGAGCGCCTTGTGCGGGTCGGCGAACTTGGCGACGCCCTCGCTCATGAGCGTCGCCTCGAGCTTCGCGAGGTCCACCCGGGCCCGGATCTCGTCCAGCACCGCGGCCGGCGGGAGCTCGTCGATGCGCCGGCGGTAGGTCCGGCCGCTCGCAGCGACCCAGGCGTTCGTCGCCGGCGGGTTCGTCTCGATGTCGCTCCCGGCGAAGGCCGCCACGTACTTGTCCTGCGGATCCTCGGGCTTCTTCGTCCCCGTGCTCGCGAAGATCATCTCCTGGCGCAGCGCGAGCCCCTTGTCCGACCAGAACGCCTCGTTCTCGCGCCAGATGTGCTTCGCGTTCACGATCCCGACCTGCCCCTGCGCGGCGGCCGAGAGCTCGGGCACCTGCTTCTCGGTGTAGACGTCCACCCGCGAGACGAAGATGCTGTAGACGCTCTTGAAGCCCCGGAGGTCGCGCCGGCGCCGGGCGCCGCGCCACACCGCCTCGCGCGCGATGCCGTACTGGCGGGGGGTGAAGATGAGCGTGACGTTGAGCGTGACCCCCGCCGCGGCGAGCTCCTCCAGGGCGTCGAGGCCGGCGGGTGTGGCCGGCACCTTGATCATGCGGTTGCGGTGACCTGCGGCCCACTGGCGCCCCAGCTCCACGTAGCGCGCGACGCGCTGCCCGTGGGGCGGGCCGAGGCGCTCGTCCTCGAGCAGCGGATCCACCTCGAAGCTCACGTACCCGTCGTTGCCGGCGGTCTCCTCCCACACCGGGAGAAAGACCCGCTGCGCGGCGCGGACGAGCTCGTCGGTGAGCTCCCAGGCGATGGCCTCGTCGCCCTGCCCGCGCGCGGCAAGCTCCGCGATGCGGTCGTCGCAGCGCCCGGTCTTCACGATGTCGGCCACGATGATCGGGTTGGAGGTGGCCCCGGTGGCGCCGAGGCGGCGATTCTCCACCACGAGGTCCGGATCGATGGAGTCGAGCCAGAGGCGGGTTCCGCTCTCGATGAGCGAGCGAAGCGACGCGGACATAAGGGTCCCCCGAATCGTTCCCGGATCAGACGAGGGCTCTGCGACCCGCCCCGAGCCGCCGCCACTGGAAGGCCATGAAGAGCAGGAAGCCGAGGGCGAGCACGAGCTCCACGATCTCGTTGTACTCCGAGATGACGAAGTAGTAGTTGGTGGGCTCCTCGAACAGGTTGCGGTAGAGCCTCCACACGAACATGAACGCGAAGCAGGGGATCAGCGTGAAGTGGGGGATCACGAACGCGAGGAACCCGCGCGCCCGAGCCCACGCGGCGGATCCCTCGATCCACCAGGGCAAGAGGACGGGAAGGATCGCGCCGTACGCCCCCACCAGGAGCTGAGCCCATTTGAAAGCGTACCCGACGCCCTCGATGTTGTGAAGAGTCGTCTCGCCCTGCTTGTTGATCGCCTCGAGCGATTCGGGCGTGGTCCAGCCGAAGACGCGCTGGCCCCAGGCGAGCTCCTCGCCGACGAGGAAGCAGAGGCCGAGCGCGACGAGGGCGTAGAGGCACGCGACGCCCCGGCGCCCCCCGCGCCACAAGCGCCCGACGATCCCGACGGCGAGCAGGAGCGAGAGGGCGTAGAACGTCGCTTGCAGCGTCTCCGCGACGCCGTCCTCGCCGGTCACCCACTTGTATGCACCCTTGCCGAGCAGGGCCGAGAGCCCTCCGGCGAGCATGATCGCGAAGGGCAGCAGGACGATCAGGGCCACCGTCCGGTGCGGAAGGTCCCACGCCGTCGCGGCTTCGTCCGCGAGACGGCGCGCGTGGTGGGCCAGCGCGTCGCTGCGCCCCCCGCGCGCCCGGCGCGCTCGCGGAATCGTGGAGTGAACCATATACCTTTCTCCCCTCGCTCTCAGCCCCGGGCTCGCGCGGCGGCCGCGACGCAGATGCGTTCCAGCCGGGCCGCGCTGCGCGACCAGTCGTAGTGCTCCTCGACGAAGCGGCGGCCCGCGGCGGCGAGGCGGGCCCGCTCCTGCTCCTGACCGAGGAGCTTCACGACGGCTTCGGCGAACTCCCGGACTTCGTCCGCCACGACCACCGGCGCCTCGCCGCCCGCGACGCGCAGGCCGGCGGACACGAGGGAGGTCGTGACCACGGGGAGCTCCATGGCCATCGCTTCCAGCACCTTGTTCTGCACGCCCGAGCCCTGGCGCATGGGCACCGCGGCGACGGCGGCCCGCTCGAGCCAGGGGCGGACGTCGGGCACGAAGCCCGTGACCGTCGCGCCCGGGGTCTCGGCCGCGCGCGCCCGGAGCCGCCGCGAGGGATCGCGACCCACGATGAAGAGCTCCGCGTCCGGGACCCCGCGGCGCACGAGGGGGAAGACCTGGTCGAGGAGCACGCAGGCCGCGTCCTCGTTCGGCCCGTAGCTCATGATCCCGGAGAAGACGAGCGCGTTCGTCGCGCCCGGGCGCGAGCGGCGGAAGCGCGCGTGATCGACGCCGATGGAGACGACTTCGCCGCCGCCCTCGCCGAGGATCGCCTCCGCGTCGCGCCCGGACACGAAGACCACGTGGCGGCTCTTGGCCAGGAGCTTCCGCTCGACGCGCCTCACCTGGAGCCAGCGCAGCGCGAGGAGCGAGCGCTTCGCGAGGTTCGCTTGCTGCATGCGCTGGCGCACGCGCAGCGACGTCGCGTCGCAGAAGTCCACGACGATGGGGAGCGCGTCGAAGTCCTCGATCACCGGGAAGAGCGATTTTCCGTGGAAGAGGACGACGTCGAAGCTCCCGTTCGCGACGAGCTCGCGGAACGCCTCCCGCATGCGCCCCACCGCGCCGCGCAGGGCGAGCGCGCCCGTCGGGCGGCGCCCCCCGGGCGCGCGGGCGAGCAGCCTCGCGGCGGGGGACGCGTGCGCATCCGTCATCTCGATGGGGACGATCCGCTCGCAGCAGGCGCTCATCTCCGCGAGCGCGCGCGGCGTGAGCGGCTCGGCGGTGAGCGAGAGGAGCGTCACCGCGTGGCGCCGGGCCAGGGCCTTCGCGAAGTGGTAGCAGCGCGTGGGCCCGCGCATCGTCGGGTGATGGAAGGCGGGCGTGAGGTAGAGGATCCTCATCCTTCGCGGGCTCCGGCGTCCGAGCGGCCGAACGTGTTGTGCGAGCGGATCGCGTCGAGGTCGGCGCCCGCGGCGACGCGGCCCCCGCGCGCGTCGCGGATCTCGTTGTTCACGACCTCGATCCGATAGGGGCCCGAGAGGTCGATGGCCTCGTCCCGGCAGTCCACGAACCGGTTGCCCTCCACGAGCCCGCTCCCGCCGTCCACGTCGAGGCCGTCCCGGTACGCGTCGCGGAAGAGGTTGTCGCGCGCCACGATGCGCCCCCCGCGTACGTAGAGGGCGTCCTTGCCGAACACGTTCGCGATCTCGCTCCGCGAGAGCTCGACGTCGGACCCGAGGAACGAGAGCGCGCCCGGGAGGTCGAGCCCGTTCACCCGCGCCCAGCGCGCGTGCTCGACCCGCACGTGCTCGAAGCGGGAGCGGCCGCCCCCCACCACCGCGACGACCCCCCACTTGAGCCACGGGTGGCGCGCCGTGAACACGATGGGCTCCGCCTCGGTCCCGCGCGCCTGGATCGCCCCGTAGGCGACGAGCGAGCGCCCCGCGCCGAAGCGCAGCAGCGTGCCGGGCTCGATGCGGAGCGGCACGCCCGCCGGGAGCACGATCGTCTCCGTGACGTCGTAGACCCCCTTGGGCAGCAGGAGTCCGCCCGCGCGCCTGGGGTCCGGCGCGAATCGCGCGTCGCGACGCACGAGCTCCGCCGCCCCGAGCGCCACCCGGTCGCCCAGGTTCTCGTGGATCGCCACGTCGAAGCCCGTCAGGCGGTACCAGATCCAGCCCGCCCGATCCGCCCGGTGGAGCGCGCCGAGGAAGCCCGCGCCGAGCGCCGCCCACAGCACGAGCAGGAGCACCGGGCCGGGCGCGCGGCGCAGGACGAGCGCGCCGAGCGCGATCACCGCGAAGGCGAGGCCGAGCGTCGCGAGCAGCGGCTTCGGCGCGTCACCCGCCACGCGAAAGGTGCCGAGCGCGACCGCGGCGCCCGCCGCGGCCACCGCCACCCGCCTCACGTGTTCAGCGCCGAGCACGTTCCGCCCCTCTCAGCTCCGCACCGCGAAGCGTGACTCCACCACCTCGCACACCGCGTGGCCCGCCGCGATGTGGACCTCCTGGATGTGGGGCGTGGCGAGGGACGGCACCCGGAAGCACAGGTCCACGCACTGGCGGAGCTTGCCGCCGTCGTCGCCGGTGAAGCCGATGGTCTTCATCTCCAGCTCCGCTGCCCGGCGCACCGCCTTCAGCACGTTGGGCGAGTTGCCGCTCGTGCTGATGGCGAGGACCACGTCGCCGGGCCGGCCCAGCGCCTCCACCTGGCGCGCGAAGACGTCCTCGAAGCCGTAGTCGTTGCCGATGGCGGTGAGGATCGACGTGTCCGTGGTGAGCGCGATCGCGGGAAGCGCGCGGCGCTCCCGGCGGAAGCGGCTCACCAGCTCCGCGGCGATGTGCTGCGAATCCGCAGCGCTCCCGCCGTTGCCGAAGATCAGCAGCTTGCCCCCGGCGGCCAGCGCGTCCACCACCGTCTCGGCGATGCGCGCCAGCACCGAGAGCTCGCGATCGAGCGTCGCCTGCTTCGCCTCGATGCTCTCGTGGAGCTCCGCCGCGATGGCCTGCTCCGTCTCCGTGAATCGACCGTTCATGATCGGATCTCCCATGTCTGCAGCCCACACGGCTCGAAGCTGAAGTCGACGACCTCGGCGCCGAGCTTCTCGACCTCCTCCGCCACCACGTGCTTGCGGCCGAACTCGCAGTAGAGGAACAGGTACCCGCCGCCGCCCGCCCCGGTGATCTTCCCGCCGATCGCGCCGCTCTTGCGGGCGGTGTCGTACAGGAGGTCGATCCCCGGGTTCGAGATCTGCGACGCCATCTTCTTCTTGTTGCTCCACGACTCGTGCAGCAGCGCGCCGAAGTCGGCGAGACGCCCCTGGAGCAGGGCGTTCTTGATCTCGAGGGTGAGGTGCTTGAGCTCGTCCATGGCGTGCAGCACCTCCTCCTCGCGGCGCTCGTAGGCGGCCACCTGGCTCTGGATGATCCGGGCGGAGAGGCGTCGCGTGCCCGTGTAGCAGAGCAGCAGGTTGTACTGGAGCTCGTTCACGACCTCGGGATCGATGCGCAGCGGGTTCACGATCACCGCCGAGCGGCTGAACTCCATGAAGTTGAAGCCACCGAACACCGCGGCGTACTGGTCCTGCATGCCGCCCTGGATGCCGAGGTCCTTGCGCTCGATCCGGTAGGCGAGCTCCGCGATCTCGTAGGCCGTCAGGGGCAGGCGGCGGTAGTGCTTGAGCGCGCCGATCAGCGCCACCACCATCGTGGACGAGGAGCCGAGGCCCGATCCCGGCGGCGCGTCGCTGTGCAGGAAGAAGTCGAGCCCCTGGCGGTTCCCGTTGTTGAGGCTGCGCAGCACCGCCTTCACCAGATCGAGCTCGCCGTCGTACTGGAGCTCGTCGTCGGCGTGGTAGTGCGCCACGACGTCGTAGTCGAGGGACTGGACCGTGATGTCCGCGTCGTCGCGCAGACGCAGCGACGCGTAGGCGTACTTGTCGATCGTGGCCGAGAGGACGACGCCGCCGCGATCGTCACTGTAGGGGGGGACGTCCGTGCCGCCGCCGGCGAAGCTGATCCGAAGAGGGGCCTTGCTCCGAATGATCATGGGGTGGCTACTCCTTCCGCTGCTCCAACTGCTGCTCCAGCTGCCGACACATGCGCTCGTAACCCCGGGGAGTCCCGATGTCCACGAAACCGCCCTCGACCGGCTGGCCGAAGAGCGCGAGGTGCTTCGAGAGCGCGAGGGGGAAGGTCTCGCGCTCGAGAGAGACGTTGCGGCCCGGGGCCACCAGCTCGAGCAGGGCCGGCTCGAGGCAGTAGACCCCCGCGTTCACGAGAGCCGGTCCCGCCTGGGCCTCGGACTTCTCGTCGAAGCGCACGACGCGGCGCCGTGCGTCGATCTGGACGCTGCCGAACTCGCGGGCGTCCGGGACCGTGCAGAGCACGAGCGTCCCCACGCAGCTCGCGAGCGTCGCCCGGTGCGCGGCGTGCGCGCACACCAGCCCGGCGAGGTCCGCGTCGAGGAAGGAGTCGCCGTTCAGCGCGAGGAACGGGCCGCGCCCCGCGAGGGACTCGGCGAGCTTCAGCGCGCCGCCCGTGCCGAGGGGCGACCCCTCGACGGAGTACTCGATGTGCACGCCGAGCGCACGGCCGTCGCCGAAGTGGGCCAGGACGTGCTCGTGCAGGTAGCCCGTGCACAGCACGACGTTCCGCACGCCCTGCCGGGCGAGCCACCCGATCTGGAGCTCGAGGAAGGGCCGCCCCGCCACCCGGGCCATGGACTTCGGCCGGTCGCTCACCACCGAGCGCAGCCGCGTCCCCGCGCCGCCGGCGAGGATGAGCGCAGGGATGTCCGCGAGCGCCGTCATCCGCCGTTCCGCTCCATCGCGAGGGGCACGCGGAAGACGCCCGGGTGCGGCGGCAGCGAGCCGTCGATCTCCTGCTCCACCTCGGCCCACTCGCGTTGCAACGGGGAGAGGTCTCCGCCGCTCGCGTCCGAGGCGAGCCGCCAGTCGTCCGCGGCGGCGCCCTGGAAGCGCACGGCCGTCGTGCGGCAGCCCGCGCACGCCGCGAGCTCCTGGTCGGTGAGCGCCGCGGAGATCTGCACCTGTCCCTTCGAGAACCAGTCCTCGGCGAGGAGCACGCGGTTGCCCGAGAACACGACATTCACGAACTCGCCGCTCGCGCCGCCGAACATGGGCTTCTTGCGCTTGGCCTCGATGGCGGTCTCGTTCTCGACGAACGTCGTGTACGCCACGCGCGGGTGGGACAGGTCCTTGGTGGAGATCCCGATCACGTTGCCGCGCAGGAGGTTGTTCACGATCACCGGGTGCGAGTCCTCGCCGACGCTGATGCCCTTGTCGCCCATCTCCTCGAAGCGATTGCCGGCCACGACCACGGTGGCCCCGGAGAGGTCGAGCCCGTCGCCGGCGTTGTGGAAGAACACCGAATCGCGCACCTCGCCCGAGACGAAATCGAGGTCCATGGCGTCGCTGGCGCCGCCCGCGATCAGGCAGTCGCGCATCCAGATCCGGCCGTTCTTCAGGTTGACCCCGTCCTCGCTCTGCATGTCGAGGACGCGCACGTGCTCGGCCCACAGGTCGCCGTTGTGCACCGCGAAGCCGCCGGTGAAGAGGATCCCGTTCACCTGCCCCTGGTTGCCGTCGCGGATCTCGACGAAGCGCAGGCGCACCTCCTTCGGCGGGCGCACGACGCCGAAGATCCCCCACGTCTCCACGCCATTGCCGTGGATGCGGATGGGCGCCTGTTCGGTGCCGAGGGCGGTGAGGCCGCCGTAGGCCACCACGTTCGCGCGCGGTCCGAGCGTGAGGTCGAGCCCCGGGCGCAGCACGAGGGGCACGGAGCGGGGCACGCTCAGCGTCCCCTCGAGCGCGACCACGCCCGCGAGCTCCGCGGCGCCGGGCTCGTCGGCGCTCGCGCGGAACTCGGGATGGCGCGCCAGGAAGCCGGCGAGGTCGAGGTCCTGCGCCTCGAGGTCCCAGGGATCGGACGCGTCGTAGGCGAGGATGCCGATCGAGTTCTCCGCGTCGAGCTCGTCCACCTCGATCACGCCGGAGGGGATCGGCGCGCCGGTCACGGCGTTCGCCGACGCCACGCGGATCTGCGGCGGCGTCCACACGAGGGGGTCGCGCTTCTCCGGCGCGACGCGCCCCACCAGGAACCAGCGGGCGCGGCCGGAGAGCGTGTCGAAGTACTCCCAGTAGCGGCCGCCGATCTCGTCGCCCCCGTACTCGAGCTCCGGGAGGACGTCGCGCTCGAGGGCGAAGCGGAGCGCGCCGCCGGTCGCGGTGGCCTCCGCGACGAGCGGATCGTTCGCACCGAGCTCGCCGTCCAGGTCGGCGTCGGCGTAGAGGCGGTAGGCGCCGCTAAGGACGGGGTCGGCGAGCTCGATCGAGTCCAGGCGGATGCCGCTGAAGTTCGTCGAGACGAGGTCGAGCCGGGCGCGGTCGGCGGCCTCCAGGCGGTAGGTGAGGTTCCCGCTCGAGTTGGCGAGCACCTTGTGGACGCGGTGGACGTTGAAGGCGAGGTCCGCCCGGCGCTCGTCCATCTTGAGGCCCTGGATCGGCGTCGTGAGCACGTCCGCCCAGGCGAGGGGCCGGATCTTCTCGTGGATCTCGTCGTAGCGCGCGAGGAGCGCGTCGCCGCCGTCGGCGACGAGCTCGAAGAGGAGCTGGTTGCGCCGCCGGCGGAGCTCGGGGTCGAGGAGCGTCGCCCGCTGGAGCTCGTCCGGGCCGTGGCTGTTCCAGAAGTCGATGGTGCCCGGCTCGACGGGCATGCGGGTGATGTGGACGTCCCAGGGGATCGGCTCCAGGAGCCCCCGGCTCTCGTCGTAGAAGAGGCGCAGGTTGTCCGAGCCGAAGCTCGCGTGGTTCGTGTTGCAGAGCGTCGTGATCACGCGGAAGCGCAGGTACCGGTCGAAGTCGAGGACCGTGCGGGCCCGCCGGAAGTTCTCCGGCGTGGGGTGGAGCGAGTGATCGATCAGCACCTGCATGGCGCGCAGGCCGAGGTCGCCGGCGGGGTCCACCAGGCGGCGCAGCCCGCCCACGTCGTAGCGCGCGTCCGCGGTGACCGGCGTGCCGTACTTCGTGTACTGCTCGAAGTGCATGGGGCGGTCGTTCTGGCCGAAGACGGAGGTCTCGGGCCGCTGGTACGCCGCGAGGAGCGGGTTGTCGAAGTGCTCCACCTCGTAGTAGAGGCCCTGCACCGCGCCGTTGATGCGCAGCACGACGAAGCGGTCGCGGGGCGCCACCAGCCCCTGCTCGCGCAGCAGCGAGTTCACGAAGTAGGCGAGCACGTAGTCGCGGTCGCTCGGGATGATGAGGTTGATCTGCTCCTTCCCCTCGAAGGGGATGGGCTCCTTCACGATCGCGCCGTCCCGCTCGACCTTGGCGTTGCCGAACTTGATGCGCCAGGACTTCTTCGGGCCCTCCCAGTGCGGCGAGAGGTCGCCGCGCACGCGCACCTTCACGTCGTAGCGGTGCCCCCCCGCCAGGAACTTCGCGCGCGCCCACACCTTCTGGTCGTCGCTCATCCAGCCGCGCCGGCGCGCCTCCTCCACCGCCGCCTCGATCCTCGCGTACTCCGACTTCTTCACGACGAGGTCGTAGACGGGCAGCCCCGACTCGAGCAGCAGGTGCTGGGTGCGGAAGGGATTCGTGAGGCCGTTCAGGAGCGCGAGGTACTTGTTGCCCGAGAGCCACTCGCTCGCCTGCCGCGCGAGGGTCGTCGAGTAGGTGGAGACGGCGAGGGCCACGACGAGCAACCCGAGCACGCCGACCGCGGCGTCCGCCACCCGCGGCCAGGCGCCGCGGAAGGGCAGGAGCGCGCGCAGCAGGGGACGCCGCGCCCCGCGCAGACCGCCTCGAATGCGCTCGCCGCGTCCCACGCTCACGTCTCCGCGAGGCGAAGCCCCGCTCCCTCGCGCGCCTGGCTCCAGGCGGCCTCCGCCTCCGCGACGGCCGCGAGCTCGTCCGCGCGCGAAGACGTCGAGAGCCGGGCCTCGCTGCGCACGGCGTGGCAGTACTTGCTGATGGCCTCGTTCTGGAGGTCGAACTTCGAGATCAGCAGGTGCAGCCAGAAGGGGAGGCTGCCGTCCACCTTGATCTCGAAGATCGCGCGGCCGCAGCCGAGGAGCGGTCGGGCCCCGCGCAGCTCGCCGAGCAGCGCGAGATCCCGCGTGGCGCGCAGGTCGAAGTCGAAGTTCACGCGCGTGCGGCCGAGCTCGCGCCGCTCCAGCGCCTCGCGGCGGTACTCGATCAGGACCTTCGGCTCCATCGCCCACTGGCGCTGGATCCGGAAGAATTCCCGCGTCGCGGGGTTCGCCGCGAGCCAGGCGGCGGGCGGCGCCGTGCGCCGGAAGAGCGCCCCCTCGATCTCCTTCCACTCCGCGCGCGGCAGGTCCACCGCGAGCTTGTGGATGTAGTTCTGGTATCGGGACTTGACCTCCAGGCGCACCGCGGGCGCGCGGGCCGGGTCGCCGTAGACCCGCGCGCGCAGCTTGTGGCGGACGGCGACGCCCTGGAGCTTCTCGTGGTACGCCCGGAAGTCCGGCGTGTCGAGGTAGAGGCTGCGCACGAGGTACGAGCCGTCGCCCCCCGCGTGGGCGTCGGGCCGCATGAGGGCGCGCAGGTCGCGCCCGAGCGCGGTTCGCTGCGTCCGATCGACCAGGTACTTGGTCTCGAGCCGGCGGAACTCGAGCCCCCGCTCAGAGGTCAAGGTGGTTCTCCGGAGCGATCATCGTCACCTGGCGGATGCGGCCGTTGCCCATGGCGCCCACGACCTTCTCGGGCGCGGTCTTCGGCGCGAGGCGGACGCTGTAGGTGAACTCGTGCTCCTCGCCGGAGTCCACGTCCGTCGCGCTGCGGAGCTGGCGCCAGGAGATGAGCTGCCTCGCCTCCTCCGGGATCACGCTCCAGGGCTCCTTCTCCCCCGAGCGGAAGATCAGGATGTAGTCGGAGGAGCCCGCGCGGTCGTGGCCCATCTTCGAGAGGACGACCACGATCGCCGACACGACCACCGTGCCCATCACGCCCACCAGCCACGCGTTGGCGGCCGAGGTGAGGCCGATCCCGATCGCCACGAGCAGGAAGATCAGGTCCTTCGGATCCTTGATCACCGTGCGGAAGCGGATCACGGAGAGGGAGCCCACCAGACCCAGCGAGAGGGCCACGTTGCTGCCGATCGCCATCATGATCATGGCGATGGCCGGCGACATGAGGATCAGCGTCACGAAGAACGAGCGGGTATACGCGATCCCGCTGTGGGTCTTGCGGTAGACGGTCGCCCACAGGAAGCTCAGCGCGAAGGCGAGGAGGAACGAGAGCAGGATCTGCCCGGGATTCAGGTCCACCCGCAGCACGTTGCCGAGATACTGGTCCATGGAGGCTCACCCCTGAAACGATGGATTCGCGCGCGGGCACGACCGCCGTTCCCGCCCCTGTCTCGAAAGCCGACGCCGCACCGCGCGGCCGGAAGCGGCGCGGGCGGACCTTCCCAGGTGGAGAGACGCGAGCGGTTTCGTCACGAAAGCGTCGCGCTTCCTTGGTATTGTCTTACGAAACCCATGTTTGGTCACGCGAAATTTTGGAGACTGCGCGCACGATTCGCGCACGGCCGCGAATCTTCCGCGACACTTTCGCGAGTCATGGTCGTCGCGTCGCGCGTGCTCTTGCGCGCGAGTTGCGTGCTCGTGGGAGGTCTCGCGGGCGCACCCTGCCTCGCCGCCGGCGCGGGGATCTGGATCGCGCCGGAGGAGCTCGCGGCGCTCCCGACCGAGGGCCCGGCCTGGCAGAACCTGCTCGCCGCGGCGGCGCTCCCCGTCGAGCGGCCGGATCTCTCCGACCAGGAGGACCCGGTGAACGTGCGCGTGCTCGCGAACGCGCTCGTCTTCGCGCGCACCGGCGACCCGGCGCGGCGCGCGCGGGTCGTCGAGGCGTGCCGGGCGGCGATGGGGACCGAGGCGGGCGGGCGTACGCTCGCCCTCGGCCGCGAGCTCCTCGCCTACGTGGTCGCCGCGGACCTCGTGGGCCTGCCGCCCGAGGACGACCGCCGCTTCCGCGCCTGGCTGCGCGGGGTGCGCGCGCAAAAACTGGGCGGCCGCACGCTCGTCTCCACCCACGAGCAGCGCCCGAACAACTGGGGCACGCACGCCGGGGCGAGCCGCATGGCCGTCGCCGCCTACCTCGGCGACCGCGTCGATCTGGACCGCGCGGCGCGCGTGTTGCGCGGCTGGCTCGGCGACCGCTCCGCGTGGACGGGCTTCCGCTTCGGGAAGCCCTGGTGGCAGGCCGATCCCGGCGAGCCCGTGGGCGTGAACCCGAAGGCGGCCACGAAGCAGGGCCACTCCATCGACGGAGTGCTGCCCGACGACCAGCGCCGCGCCGGACCCTTCGCCTGGCCGCCGCCGCGCACCAACTACACCTGGGGCGCGCTCCAGGGCGCGTTCGCCCAGGCCGTGATCCTGGATCGCGCGGGCTACGACGTCTGGGGCTGGCAGGACCGCGCGCTGCTGCGCGCCGTGCGCTGGCTCCAGGAGGTCGCGCGGCAGCCCGCGCGGGGCGACGACGCCTGGATCCTGCACCTCGTGAACTACCACTACGGGACGGACTTCCCCGCGCCGGTTCCCGCCGAGGCCGGCAAGAACGCGGGCTTCACCGACTGGACGCACGGGCGGCCTCGACGCTCGCTCCCTCGCGGGCGGGGGCGCCCCCGAGCGGCCAGGGCAGGAGGCGCGCGCGGAGCACGGGCCGCGCGGTGCGCAGGGTCACTGATACTCGGCGCAGCCGCAGCGGGTCGGCCGTCGCGAGGTCGTTGATCCCGTTCTCCGTGGTGAAGGCGAGCTCGAAGCCCTCCTCGCGAAGCCGCTGCACCACCGCCGCGTCGTGGCCTCCGCTCGGGTAGGCCAGGACCGCGGGCGTCGGCCCGATCTCGCGCCGGAGGTCCGCGAGCGAGCCCGTCGCCTCCTCGCGCACGCGATCCGCGTCGATCCGGTTCAGCAGCGGATGGGTGCGCGTGTGCGGGACGAGCGTCGCGCCCTCGCGCGCGAGCTGGCGGAGCGCGCCCCAGCCGAGCACGCGGTTCCGGGCCGCCGCGGCGCCGAGCTCCGCGCAGAGCTCGTCCACGAACGTCATGGCCTCGTCGTGGCCGAGGCTCTTCACGCGGTCGCGAAGCCGCTTGTAGCTCCGCGTGCGCTCGGCGGGCGAGTCGAGGCGCAGCGCCGCCTCGCGGGTGCGGAGCTCCGTCCGGCGGGTGTGCGCGACCGCGGACCACAGCCGGTCCCACCAGAACGCGTGCCCGGATCGATCCGGGTAGGCGGTGGGGACGAAGAGCGCCGCGGGGAGCCCGCGCCGGCGCAGAGCCGGCCACGCGTGCTCGGCGAAGTCGGCGTAGGCGTCGTCGAAGGTGAGGAGCAGCGCGCGGCGCGGGAGCGCCGGCCCGCCGCGCCGGGCCTCGAGGACCTCGTCCAGCGACACCACCGCGAAGCGCCGCGCGAGCCAGGCGAGCTGCTCTTCGAAGCCCGCGGGCGTGGCGCTCACGAGCCCGGGGTAGAGATCGGGGTCCCCAGCGGGGTCGGCCACGCGGTGCCAGGTGAGGACGCGCAGCCGGGTGCGCGGCTGGGCCCCCGGGTCCGCGGCAGCCTCGACGAGGGCGATGAGCCCGGCGAGCTCGGCGCCCCGGGCCGCCCAGGCGGCCGCGCGCTTCGCGAGCTCCTTCATCGCGATTCGCTCCAGCGGAGCTCGTCCGCGCACGCGAGGCTCTGACGCCACGCGTGGTAGTAGCGGTTCTGGCGCAGCCACTCGGAGCTGCCGCGGGCGAAGGGCCCGGCCGAGCCGTCGAGACGGTCCACGAAGCGCGCCAGGGTGCGCGCCCACGTGAGGGCGAAGAGGGGGGTGAGGGAGGCCAGGGGCAGGCCGAGCTGGCGCGCGTAGGCGAGGACGAACGGGCGCGCCCAGGCGTCGCGCCCGAAGAAGGCGCGCCCGAAGGCCGCGACGCGCGCCTCGCGCGACTCGGCCCGCTCGCGCGCCCACGCGGCCCAGGTGAGGAAGAAGAAGAGATCGCCGGCGGGGAGGCCGTGCGGGTCGGCGAGCTCCCAGTCGAGGACCCCGATCCCGCCGTCGCGCAGGCGCAGCACGTTCGGCGGCGAGAGGTCGCCGTGCTCGAACACCGCGGGGGGCGGCCCGCCGCGCAGGCGTGCCGCGAGCGCGCGGGTCTGCTCGATCGCCCGCGCCTCCTCCGCGGAGAGCGACGCCAGCCGCGCGAGCGCGTCCAGCGGCGCCTCGACGAGGCGTTCGAACCAGCCCGGCTCCAGCGCGGAGCGCCCGAGCCCGGCCAGCCAGTCCGCGACGGCGTTGCCCCAGGGCGCGAAGTCGCGCCGAACCGTTGCAGCGTCGAGGGCGCTCCCCGCGAGGGCCGTCTCCACGAGGATCGCGCGATCGCCGCACGCCTCGAACGCGACGACCTGGGGCACCGAAGCGAGCGGCGCGCCCCGCGGCTCGACCGCGCGCAGGTTCGCCGCCTCGCGCGCGAGCGCCGTGGCGTCGGCGAGGCGCGGGAGCTTCGCCACGAGGACCGGCTCGGGGCGGCCGGGCTCGAGGGCGAGGAAGATCACGTGTCGCGAGGCGCGGAAGCGCGGCGTCACGAGCAGGTAGGAGAGCGGCCCGCGGATGCCCCGGCGCGAGAGCCCGAGGCGCTCGCGGTTCGTCTCGAGGAAGCGGATCGCGCCGGCCCCGGGAGCGCCCTCGCCGGGGCCTTCCTTGCGCGCAAGCACGCTCACGCACGGCGCTAGGCGCGGGAGCGCCCCCACGCGCGCGAGCCCGCCGGCGAGCCAGGCCTTGGCGCGCGAGGAGGGCCGGCTCCGCCGGCGCGAGAGCGCGTGGCGCAGCGCGCCTGGGTCGTCGAGCGGCGCGATCTCGAGGGCGCGGGCGAAGTCGGGCCAGTGCCAGTGCGTGGCGACGTCGCGCAGGCCCGCACGCCGCGCGGCCGCGGCGAGCCCCGCGGCGCTCGCACGGCGCGCCTCGACGTAGAGGTGCCCGCCGGGCCGGAGCAGCGCGTGGGCGCGCTCGACGAGCTCGCGCGACCCCCCTCGAGCCAGCACGAGCTCGGGCGGATCCGCGTCCCGCGCTCGGGTCGCGTCCCGCGCGTCGAGCAGGCGAACGCGCGCGCCGAGCGCGCGAAGCGATGCGACGAGGTCCGGTGCCGGCTCGCCGAGGATCGCCACCTCTCGCGGGTGCGGATCCGGGAGCAGGAAGCGGAAGTCCGAGCGCCGCGCGCACTGGAGCAGCGCGTCGCCCGCCGCTCCGGACGCATCGGCGTGCTCCGCGCGGGAATTCGCCGGCGCGAGGCCCACGGCCGCCCTCAGGAGATCGGTTCGAGGTCGGCGACGGTCGTCCGGCCGCGGGGGGACGGCTCGGTCACCAGCCTCGGGAGCCGCCGGCCGTTCACGCGGTCGAGGACGACCGCCAGCCCGAGCCCGCCCATCAGGCCCACGAGCGCGCACGGGAGCAGCACGAGCTCGGGGCGCGGCCACATCGCTTCCTCGTCCGCAGCGGGTCCTTCGAGCACGCGCACCACGACGCCCGCGCCGCCCTCCGCGCGCGCCTCGGTCTCGAGCTCCACCTCCTTCAGCTTCGCCAGGGCCGCGTCGTGGACCGCCGCGAGGCTGCGGACCTCCGCGAGGAGCTGGTCCTCCTTCACGCGGTGCACGTCGAGGGACTTCCCCTTCTCGAGCTCGCGCTCGTAGAGCGCCACCATGCGCTGCTCGGTCCCGGTCGCGGCCTCGAACTCGCGCTCGAGCGCCGCGGTGGAGCTCTCCGCGAGCTGCCGCTTGAGCGTCGCGATCTGCTGCCGGACCGTCTGCACCTCGGGGTGGATCTCGCTGTAGTTCTGCATGAGCTGCGCGAGGTGCGACTCCGCCCGCCACAGCTCCTGCTCGAGCGCCGAGTCGCTCCCCGACACCCCGGTGTGTCCGCCTCCGGGGCTGTACGAGTTGCGCAGCGCCGCCAGCCGGTTCTCGGCCTCGATGCGCCGGCCCTTCGCCTCGATCAACATCTGGGCCTGCCGCTCGAGCACCGATCGCTGGACGCCGAGCGCCCCCCCGCCCTCGCCGAAGGATTCGCTCTGGCGCCGCAGCGCCTGGTACTGGGTCTCGAGGCCCACGAGCTGCGCGCGCAGCTCCTGCTCGCGTCGCACGAGGAGCGCGAGGGCTTCGCTGTGCGGCGACTGCTCGAGCGCCACGATGTAGTCGCGGTAGGTGGTGATCAGGTTCTCGAGCAGGCGGACGCCGAGCGCGGGGCTGGAGGTGCGGTAGGAGATCGAGAGCACGTCGGTCCCCACGATGGGCGTGGCGGAGAGCGCGCGGAGCTCCTTGGACACGGGATCGAAGAACGCGCCGGGCTCGAGGTCGGGCGGCGGGGTCGTGAGCTCCGGCACCGCGGCGAGCGCGACCCCGAGGATGGTCGGGCTGTGGATGATCTCCGTTTGCGTGGCGAGGAAGTTCGATCCGCCGCGCAGGCGATCCGCCATGTCCAGCGGAGAGGCGCGGCGCTCCACCAGGAGCTGCGCGCCCACGTTGTAGACCGGGGTGGCGTACGCCAGGTAGAAGATGCCGAGCGCGAGGACGAGGGCGAGGCTGCCGAGCACCCAGCCCCGGCCGCGCCACGCGATGCCGGGGAGGTCGCGCAGGAAGACCGAGAGCGGATCCTCCTCGACGGGGGGCGGGGGGGGCGGCGGCGCGGCGGAGTCGCGCTCCTGGGAGTAGAGCGCCCAGACCTGCCGCACGCCGGCGTTCGTGAGCTCGAGGCGAACCTCGGGCTCGCGCTTGCCTTCCCCCGATGCGCCGTCGGGAGCGGGAGCCGGAACCAGATCGTCTGACATCGTGTTCCTCGAAGAGCCTCCTACTCTCGGTGCCGGGAGCGAGTAGCCGGGTGACGGACGTCGGGTCGGATGGAACGATTCTATCACCGCGTGCGCGATGTCGAGAGGAATCACTGCGAAGGATTACGGCGGAATCGCGCGCCTCGTTGTCCAATGCTCGCGCCGCGTTCCTGGTTCGACCTGCATCCGCGCTGCGCGCGAGTTGCACTCGAACTGCCGATCGCGTTCCGGCTCCGCGCGCACGCTCGGAAGAGCCGCGCGGCGCGAGCCTTGGTCGCGAGGCGACGCACGCGGTTGTCGGCGCGACTTGCGCATCCGTGAAGTGCGCTCGAGCAAAATCTGCGTGACTGCCTTCGCGAAAACATGGAAACTTCGTAATCCGGAAGGGGCCCGCGGGCGGCGTCGTTTTCGGTTGAAGCAGCGGAGCGGAGGGTCGCCGGTCGGGCGGCCAAGGCGGAGGAGAAGTCATGGCGTGGAGCGCGGTCGCGCAAGAAACCCTCGGAGCGCGTGCACGGATCGTCCCGCGCTCCCCGGGCGTACTCTTCCGGCGCGTCTACCCGCGCGTGAAACGACTCCTCGACGTCGCCTTCTGCCTCGCGATCCTACCCTTCGCGCTGGTGCTGATGGGGCTCTGCGCCGCGCTGATCTGGCTCGACGACGGCGGTCCGGTGATCTTCACGCAGGAGCGCACGGGCAAGGGCGGGCGGCGCTTCCGGATGTTCAAGTTCCGCACCATGGTGCCCGAC
>DASRUS010000324.1:0-4106 GCA_035687825.1 Myxococcota bacterium
ATCGCGCCCCCCGCCTTCGCGGCCTACGGCGAGATCCAGATCTCGCGGCGTCTCTACCGGAGCGGCGAGTCCGAGTACCTGATCAACAAGGTCCCCTGCCGGCTGCGGGACGTCCTCGACTTCTTCCGGGACACGGGCATCGGGACGCGCGGCTACACGATCGTGGAGCAGGGACAGATCGCCCAGGTCGTGTCCGCCAAGCCCGAGGAGCGCCGGGCGCTGATCGAAGAGGCCGCGGGGATCGGCAAGTACAAGGCGCGGCGCGTGGAGGCCGAGCGCAAGCTCGAGGCCACCGAGCAGAACCTCCAGCGCGTCTCCGACGTGCTGGCCGAGATCCGCCGGCAGATCTCCTCCATCGAGCGCCAGGCGCGCAAGGCCGCGCGCTTCAAGCACCTGCGCGAGCGCCTGCGCCAGCTCGAGCTGTCCCTCGCCCTCGATACGCGCGCACAGCTTTTGGGGGAGATCGACGCGGCGCGCCGCCAGCACGTGAGCGCTCTCGACCAGGTGACCGCGTCGGAGGCGCAGCTCGCGGAGCGCGAAGCGGACCTCGAGCGCCTGCGCCTGGCGCTCGCCGAGCGAGAGCGCGCGCTGGCCGAGGGGAGCGAGGTGCTCTTCGAGCTGCGCAGTCGCATCCGCGAGCTCGAATCCACGCTCGCCTTCGAGAAGCGCGAGCGCGCCTCCCTGGCGGAGTCGAACGCGGCGCGGGCCGTGGAGCTGGAGAAGCTCGGCGTGCAGCGCCAGGCCGCGCGCGCCGAGCTCGCGCGCGTGGAGGACGAGCTGGCGCGCCTGGAGGCGACGCTGGGGACCGGCGCCGAGAGCGTCGCCGCGGCCGAGTCCGAGGCGCTCGCCGCGGAGAAGGAGCTTCGCGAGCACGAGGCGGGGCGCCAGGCCTCGAGCACGGCGCTCATCGAGGTGCTGACCGCGGTGGCGCGCGCCGAGGACCGCCGCGCGAGCATCCAGGATCGCCGCGACGAGATCGCGCGGCGCCTGCGCAGCGCCGACGAGGTCCTCGAGCTCGGCCAAAGGGACGCGGGGCGCGCCGAGGACGAGCAGCGCACGCTCGAAGAGGGGCTGCGCAACCTGCTGGCGGAGCGCGATCGCCTGATGGGTGCGCTGCGCGAGTCGCTGGTGGGCCACGAGCGCGCCACGCAAGCGGCGCGCGAGGCCTCGGAGCGGCTCACGCACGCCCGGGAGGGCCTCGAGGTCCGCCGGGCGCGGCTCGCGTCGCTGCGCGAGGTCGTGGAGCGCCGCGAGGACCTCGGCGCGGGCACGCGCCACCTGCTCGAGACCGAGGGGCTGCGCGCGCGGATCGGGGTCCGCGCGCTGGTGCGCGAGATCCTCGAGCCCGAGCGCGAGGTGGAGCTCGCGGTGGAGGCGGTGCTCGCGGAGCGCGCCGAGGGGCTCGTGGTGGAGCGGGCGGAGGGTGCGCTCGCGGCGTTCGGGGCGCTGCGCCAGGCGGCGGCCGGCCGGGCGCTGCTCGTGACGCAGCTGCCCGCCGAGGCGGCAACCGTGGGCTTCGTGCCCCTCGGCGAGCCGCTCCTCGCCCGGGTGCGCGTGCGCCCGGGCTTCGAAGAGGTGGCGCGCGCGCTGCTGGGCGGCGTGAACCTCGTGACGGACCTCGCCGAGGTCCTCGCCGTGTACGGTGCGGGCCGCATCCCGGCCAGCTTCGTGACCCGCGCCGGCGACGTGCTCGGCCCCGACGGCGTGCTGCGCGGAGGATCGCGCGCCGACGACTCGGGTCAGCTCGCGCGGGTGCGCGAGCTCCGCGAGCTCGAGAGCGCGGTGGAGGGGCTCGACGCGGAGCTGCGCGCGCGGCTCCAGGCGTCGCGCGAATCCGAGACGGCGCTGGTGCGCGCGGCGGACGAGCTCGACAACCTGCGCAACCGCCATCACACCGCCGCGCTCGCCGTGGCGAACCACGAGAAGGACCTCGAGCGCACGCGCGAGCGGGCCAAGGCGCTGGGCGAGATCCAGGAGGGGCGCAGCGCCGAGCGCGAGGCGCTGGTTGCGGAGACCGAGTCCCTCGCGCTGGAGAGCGAGCGCCTGGAGGAGCAGCTCCGCGAGGCGCGCTTCGAGCGCGCGGAGCGGCAGCGCGAGATCGATTCCCTCGGGCTGCGCATCGGCTCCGTCCTGCGCGAGCTCTCGCGCCTTCAGGCGGTCGTGGGAGAGAAGCGCACCGCCCACGCGGGTCGCACGGAGAAGCGCGACCGGCTGGTCGAGTCACGGGAGCGCGCGACCGCCAGCGTCCGCGAGACCGAGGAGTGGGCGGAGCGCCGCGAGACGGAGATCCGCGCCGCGGAGGCCCGGCGGAGCGAGCTCGCGGCGTCCCTGGAGCGCGCCGAGGCCGAGCTCGGAGTAAAGCTCGCGGAGGAGGAGCGCGCCCGCGTCGCCCAGGACGAGCGCCGTGACGCCTTCGAGCGCGAGGCGACGCAGGGGCGCGAGGGGGAGCAGGATCTGCGCGAGCGTCGCGCGCGGCTCGCCGAGCGTCGCGAGGCGGTGGGCTCCGCAGAGCTCGCGGAGCGCGAGGCGGAGCTGCGCCTCGCGCACATCGAGGAGTCCGTGCGCGAGCGCTGGCAGGTGGACCTCGCGGGCTGGAAGCCGGGCGACCTGCTGCCGGAGGAAGGCCTCGAGGGGGAGCCGGGTCCGGCGGAGGACGAGGCGGCGCAGCCCTCGGACGACGGCGCGGCGCCGCCGGCGCCCGAGGTGAAGCCCGCACCCCGGGGCATCGACGTGACCTCGCTCTCGCGCGACGAGCGCGAGCGGCTCTCCAAGGAGGTGCGCGGCCAGCTCGAGTCCCTCGGCGAGGTGAACCTCGCCGCCCTCGACGAGCACGAAGAGCTCGGCGAGCGCTTCCGCTTCCTCTCGGAGCAGAAGGCGGACCTCGAGGGCAGCGTGGCGCAGCTTCGCGAGGCGATCCACCGCATCAACCGCACGAGCCGCAAGCGCTTCCGCGAGACCTTCGACCGCGTGAACGAGCGCTTCAAGTCGAACTTCCCGAGGCTCTTCCGCGGCGGGCGAGCGGGGCTCTCGCTCACCGAGTCCGAGGACGTGCTCGAGGCGGGCATCGAGATCATGGCCCAGCCGCCGGGCAAGCGGCTCCAGAACGTGAACCTCCTCTCGGGCGGCGAGAAGACGCTCACCGCCCTCGCGCTGCTGATCGCCGTCTTCCAGGTGCACCACTCGCCGTTCTTCCTGCTCGACGAGGTGGACGCGGCCCTCGACGACGCGAACGTCGGCCGCTTCAACGAGATCGTGCGCGAGATGTCGAAGGACTCGCAGTTCCTGCTCATCACCCACAACAAGCGCACCATCGAGGTCGCCGACGTGCTCTACGGCGTCACGATGGAGGAGAAGGGGGTGAGCAAGCTCGTGTCGGTGGAGCTGCACTAGGCCCTCGACTACCCTCGCGCCCGAGGACTCCGACCTGGCCGAGGCGCTTCGAGACGTGGTGATCGCTCGGCTTCGCGCCGCGGGTGCGCGCTTCGCGTTCCTGCACGGGAGCTGCGTGGCCGGGACGGCTCGCGCGGGCTCCGACCTGGACGTCGCCGCCTGGTGGCCGGGGCGTCCGCCCGCCGCCTGGGACGTCGATCTGCCTCCCGGTGTCGACCTCCTGATCCTGAACCAGGCGCCGCTCGAGCTCGCCGGGCGCGTCGCGCTGCACGGCGCGCTGCTCTTCGACGACGATCCGCCCGAGCGCGTGCGCTGGCAGGCGCAGACGCGGCTCGTGTACCTGGACGAGGAGGATCGTCAGCGGGGGCTCGATCGTCTCTTCTTCGAAGAGCGCGCGCGTGGTCGATGAGCGCCGCCTCCGGCGGCTCCTCCAGCGCATCGCGGACGATCTCGCCTGGCTCGCGGGGAGTCGCGCCGGCGATCGCGCGTCGCTCCGGGCCGACGCCGACCGGCTCGCCGCTCTCAAGTATCGCTTCGTGACGGCCATCGAGGGCTGCATCAACGTGGCGCAGCACCTGTGTGCCTCCGAGGGATGAGGTCCGCCGGCGAGCAACGCCGACGCCATGCACGTCCTGGCCCGGCAGGGTGTGATCACCGCCGAGCTCGCCGAGGTGCTGGCGCGTGCCGTGGGCTTCCGCAACGTCCTCGTGCACGGC
>DASRUS010000325.1:0-3031 GCA_035687825.1 Myxococcota bacterium
TCGATCTGGAGCTCGCGCTCGGCCTCGGGGATGTGGCGCATCTCGTACTCCACCTTCACCGCGAGGCGCTGGCGGATGCGGTCGAGCACCAGGGGCTCGTCGGGGAGCGGGCGTTCGGCGATCTCGATCTTGTTCACGTTCTGGAGGTACTTGAAGTTCGCGATGTCGTGGCCCGAGACGAGCGAGATCGCGACGCCCGCCTTGCCCACGCGGCCCGTGCGACCGGTGCGGTGCACGTACACCTCCGGCGAGTCCGGCGTCGTGTAGTTGATCACGCAGGTGAGATCGCTGATGTCGATGCCGCGCGCCGCCACGTCGGTGGCGACGAGCACCCGAAGGTTCCCCGCCTTGATGCGCCCCATGGCCTGCTCGCGCGCCGCCTGGGTGAGGTCGCCCGAGATCGCGTCGGCGTCCATGCCCGCGCGCTGCAGGAACGCGGTCACGTAGCGCACGTCGTCCTTGGTGTTGCAGAAGACGATGGCGCTCTCGGGATCCTCGTACTCGAGGATGCGCTGCAGATGTGCCGGCTTCTCGCGCCCGGTGGTGACGTAGAAGTAGTGCTCGATCTCCGCCGGCGCGACCTGCCCCTCGGAGAGGCTCACGAACTCGGGGTCGCGCAGGAAGTGGCGCGCCAGGGACCGCACCTTCTCCGGAATCGTGGCCGAGAAGAGGCACGACTGGCGCTCGGCGGGAAGGTGGGAGCGGATCTCGCGCATGTCGGGCCAGAAGCCCAGCGAGAGCAGCTCGTCCGCCTCGTCGAGGACGAGGAAGCGCACCGCCGCGAAGGAGAGGCGGCCCGCGCCGAGATGGTCGAGGATGCGCCCCGGCGTCCCCACCACCACGTGCGCCCCGGCGCGCAGCCCCTCGATCTGCGGCCCGTAGCCGACGCCGCCGTAGATGGGCAGCGTGCGCACGCCGCGATGCTTGCCCATGGCGGCGATCTCGTTCGCCACCTGGCCGGCGAGCTCGCGCGTGGGCGCCATCACCAGGGCCTGGGGCGCCGCGCGCTCGACGTCGATGTCGCACACGATCGGGATGCCGAAGGCGCCCGTCTTGCCGCTGCCCGTGTGCGCCTGGACGATGAGATCGCGGCCGGAGCGCATGAGCGGGATCACGCGCGACTGGACGGGCATCGGCTCGTTCCAGCCGAGGTCGCGCACGCCCTGGAGGATCTCCGGCGGAAGCTCGCTGAGGTCTTGGAAGGAAGGCACCGCAGCGCGAGCCTATCCGTCCGCCGCGCCCGGTGCAACGCGACGCCGTCCCCGAGGCCCGCCGTAGTACGAGCCACGGTCGCGCCGCGGGTCGGGTATCCCCGCCCTCGCGTCCTCGGCGCACGGGCTTGGTTGCTGGGATCGGGATGAGTTGCGCGCCTGCGGATTGCTCGGTCGGGGACCCCGACCCGCGGCGCGACGCACAGCGCCGGGTGGCGGGGGGATCGACGCGAGGTAAAGCGCAGGCCCATCCCCTTCGACTCCGCTCGCCTTCGGCTCGCTGCGCGGCCGCGCTCGAGGCCCCGGTGACGCCGTCGATGGGTACGAGCTGCCGAGAACTCTCCAGCCGGATCCAACCCTCGCCAGCGCGGCCTTGCCGGCGTGCCTGTGGGAACTACGACCTGCGATCCGCCCGGCACCTCGGCGCCCCGGCGCTACCTCGGCGCGGCCGCACGGGCTGCTAGATTCCGGGGATGTCCCGCATCTCCCGCGACGAGGTCCTGCGGGTCGCGGATCTGGCCCGCCTGTCCCTCGACGACGTCGAGGCCGGGGCCCTGGCGGCCCAGCTCGACACGATCCTCGCCTACGCGGAGGTGGTGCGGTCCGTGGACACCGAGGGGGTGGCCCCCACGGCGCACCCGCTCCCGGTCCGGATGGTCCTGCGCGAGGACCGCGCCGAGCCGCCGCTGCCGCCCGAGGAGGCCTTGGCCAATGCGCCCGAGCGCGAGGGGAGCGCGTTCGTGGTGCCCAAGGTCCTGGACGCGGACGAGGGCTGAATGGCGGCGGGGCCCTTCGGCACGCTGCGCGAGACCGCCGAGGCGCTCCTGCGCGGACGCGTCTCCTCGCGCGAGCTCGTGGAGCAGAGCCTCGGGCGCATCGAGGCCCTCGACCCGAAGCTCCACGCCTTCCTCGGGCTGCGTGGGTCGCGCGCCCTCGCCGAGGCGGACGAGGCCGACGCACGGCGCTCGCGCCGGCTGGAGCGCTCGGCCCTCGACGGCGTTCCCATCGCGCTCAAGGACAACCTCGTCGCGCGCGGCGAGCCCACCACCTGCGCGTCGCGCATCCTCGAGGGCTTCGTGTCGCCCTACGACGCGACGGTGGTGGAGAGGCTGCGCGCCGCGGGCCTGATCGTCGTGGGCCGCACGAACCTCGACGAGTTCGCCATGGGCTCCTCGACGGAGAACTCGGCCTTCGGTCCCACCCGCAACCCGTGGGACCTCGAACGCACGCCGGGGGGCTCGTCGGGCGGCTCGGCCGCCGCCGTGGCGGCGGGCGTCGTGCCCGCGGCGCTGGGCAGCGACACGGGGGGCTCGATCCGCCAGCCCGCGGCGCTCTGCGGGGTCACCGGGCTCAAGCCCACCTACGGGCGCGTCTCGCGCTACGGGCTCGTGGCCTTCGCGTCGTCGCTGGACCAGATCGGCCCGCTCGCGCGGAGCGCCGAGGACTGCGCGTGGCTCCTCGAGCTCATCGCGGGTCACGATCCGCGCGACGCGACTTCGCTCCCCGAGCCCGCGCCGGACCTGCGCGGTGCGCTCACGGGCGACGTCGCGGGGCTCCAGGTGGGGCTCCCGCGCGAGTACTTCGTGGAGGAGGGCGTGGACGGCGAGGTCCTGGCGCGGGTCCACGCGGCGGCGCGCGAGCTCGAACGGGCGGGCGCGAAGACCCGGGAGGTGAGCCTCCCGCGCACGCCCCAGGCGATCGCCACGTACTACCTCATCGCGACGGCGGAAGCGTCGAGCAACCTCGCGCGCTACGACGGCGTGCGCTTCGGGCGCCGCGCGCGCGGCGCCCGGGATCTGGGCGAGATGTACCGGCGCACG
>DASRUS010000326.1:0-5845 GCA_035687825.1 Myxococcota bacterium
GGGGGTCCCCGCGCTCCTTCCATAGCTGGGTCCCGGACCGGGCGAAGCCCGGCCCACCCACTCCGCTTGGCTTCGCCTCGCTGCGCGCGCCTCGCGCTTGCCGCGCAGCGAGCTGGTTGCGCGCGCTCAGAGGCGTCGCGCGGGGACCCCCCGCCGCGACGCGGGTCGCACGAGCTTCAGACGCCTCGCGAGCCCTCCGATAACGCGCCTCGTGGCCGTTGCCGACGCCGACTTCGCGCGCTGGCTCGTCGCCTCCCTCGGTTCCGGGCTCGTCGCCGTCGACCGGGCGGGCCGGGTGGTGGCGTGCAGTGCCGAGGCGCGCCCCCTCGTCGCGCCCGTAGCGGACCCCGGGGACGCCCTCGGCCGGCCCTGCGCCGAGCTGCTCGCGCGCCACCCCTCCCTCGTGCGCTCGCTGCTCGAGGCCGCCGGGGGGCGCGAGGCGCCCGGCCGCGCGGAGCTGGCCCTCGAGGGTCCCGAGCGGCGCCGCATCGGCTTTCGCGTGCTGACGGTGCGCGACGACGCGGGCCGGCCCGCGGGCGCGGCGCTGCTCTTCCGCGATCTCACGCCCTTCGAGCGCATGGACGAGCAGGAGCGGCTGCGCGAGCGGCTGGCGGCGCTCGGCGAGATGACGGCGCAGCTCGTCCACGAGCTCCGCAATCCCCTCTCGGTGATGGAGATCCTGGCGGGGCTTCTCGAGCGCCGCGTCCACGAGCGTCCGGAAGAGCGCCGGCTCACGGAGGAGCTCCTGGACGAGGTGCGAAGGCTCGCGGGGACGCTCACGGCGAGCCTCGAGTTCGTGAAGCCCCTGCCCCTCGCGCGCTCGTCGCTCGACCCGAGGGAGCTCTGCGAAGAGGCGCTTTCCCTCGCGCTCTCGCGCGTGCCCTTCGCCGGGTCCCTCGAGCGCGACTTTCCGGACGCGCTGCCGCGCCTCGTCGCGGACCGCGGGTCGCTCCGCGCGGCGCTCGTGGACCTGCTCGTGAACGCGCTCGAGGCCCTGCGCGACGCGCCGGTCCGCGCGGCGGTGCGGCTGCGCATGGGCGTGCGCGCCGTTGCGACCGGCGAGGATGGCGGGCGCGACCTCGTGTTCGAGGTGGCCGATTCGGGTCCGGGCGTCCCGCCCGAGCTCGCCGAGCGGATCTTCTATCCCTTCTTCACCACCAAGCCCCAGGGCAGCGGGATCGGGCTGGCCCACGCGCGCAAGGTCGCGCTCCAGCACGGGGGATCCCTCGAGCTCGGGACCCCGCCGGGCGGCGGCGCGACCTTCCGGCTGCGTCTGCCCGAGGCGGGCGCGTGAGCAGCGAGGGCCGCGTCCTCGTGGTGGAGCCCGACGACGCGCAGCGCCGCGCCGCGGCCGCGTGGCTGCGGGAGGCCTTCGGCGAGGTGCAGGAGGAGTCGGACTCCGCTTCCGCCGTGAAGCGCCTGCGCGACCCCGGCGCGAGGCCCTTCGACGTCGTCGTGACGGAGCTCCGGCTCCCGGGCGCCGACGGCGTCGAGGTGCTGCGCGCCGCGCGGGAGCGCGATCCCGCCTGCGCCGTGCTGCTCGTTTCCGCCGACCCGAGCGTCGAGGCCGCGGTGCGCGCCATGCGGCACGGCGCGCTCGACTTCCTCGTGAAGCCCATCGCGCCCGAGGCGCTCGAGCTGCGCGTGGCCGATGCCCTCGAGCACGCGCGCAAGACGCGCGCGAGAGCGCTGCCCAGCGACCCGCCGACCGCGCCGTCCGGCGCGGGCGGGGTCGCGTCGAGCCTCGTGGGCGGGAGCGCATCCCTCGCCGCGGCGGTGGAGCTCGCCACGCGCGTCGCGCCCACGCGCAGCACGGTGCTCCTCACGGGGGAGACGGGCACGGGCAAGGAGCTCTTCGCCGAGCTCATCCACGCCCGCTCGACGCGCGCGCGCGGTCCCTTCGTCCAGGTGAACTGCGCGGCCCTGCCCGAGACGCTGCTCGAGTCGGAGCTTTTCGGGCACGAGCGGGGCGCCTTCACCGGCGCCGACCGCACGCGCATCGGGCGCTTCGAGCAGGCGAACGGCGGCACGCTCTTCCTGGACGAGATCGGCGACATGTCCACGGCCACTCAGGCGAAGCTGCTGCGCGCGCTCCAGGACCAGGAGTTCCACCGGCTCGGGGGGACGCACGCGCTGCGCACGGACGCTCGCATCGTGGCCGCCACGAACCGCGACCTCGAGGCGGCGATCCGTGCAGGTCGCTTCCGGGAGGACCTCTACTTCCGACTCGACGTGATCGGGATCCGGCTCCCGCCGCTGCGCGAGCGCCCCGGGGACGTGGAGGCGCTCGCCCGCCACTTCCTGGGCGAGCTCGCGCGCACGCTCGGCCGACCGCTCGAAGGCTTCGACGACGCGACGCTGGCGGCGCTGCGCGTGCACCCCTGGCCCGGGAACGTGCGCGAGCTGCGCAACGTCGTGGAGCGCGCGGCGCTCATGGCCGACGGGCCCCGCATCGCCCGGGTGGAGCTCGGCCCCGCCGGGCGCGGCGGTCGCGGCGCGGCCGAGCTCGCGCTCGAGGGCCTGACGCTCGGCGAGGCCGAGCGCCTGCTCGTGGTCTCGGCCCTGCGCCGGGCGGGGTTCGTGCAGAAGCGCGCCGCAAAGCTTCTGGGGGTCAGCCGGCGCAAGCTCAACTACATCGTGGCGCGCCTGGGCGTGACGCATCCTTCCTGGCGCCGTCACCGGGGCGCGCCGCCGGCGGCGGGCTGCGCCGCCGAGGGAGCGCGCCCGGGTCCCGCCGACTCCTGAGCTAAGCTCCCGGCGCCTTCGCAGGGTGGACGGGACCGGGTCGGAGGATCGAGCCATGCATCTCGGAGGTCGCGCCCTCGCGCTCGTCGCGGGGGTCCTGCTGCTCTTCGCAGGCTGCACGGATGAAGCCACGCGCCTCGCCGAGCACCTGGAGCGCGGCAACGCCTACCTCCAGGAGCAGAAGTACGCCGAAGCGGTCATCGAGTTCAAGAACGTGCTGCAGCTCGATCCGAACCACGCCGCCGCGCACTACGGGCTCGCGAAGTCCTACCTCGGTCAGAAGGATCTCCAGCGCGCCTACTGGGAGCTCCAGGAGAGCGCGCGCCTCGACCCGACGAACGTGGACGCGCGCCTCCAGTACGCGGAGTTCCTGCTGCTCGGCAAGCAGGAGGATCTCGAGGAGGCGGTCCAGCTCGCGGGCGAGGTCCTGGAGCAGGCGCCGGAGCGCGTGGAGCCGTTCCTGCTGCGCGGCCGGGCGCTCCAGTCGCTCGGCAAGCCCGAGGAGGCGCGCGCGGACTTCAAGACAGCCGTCGAGGTGATGCCTGAATCCGGCGTGGCGCTCCTCATGCTCGCGAACTTCGAGCGTCGCCAGGGCGAACGCGAGGTGGCGGAGCCGCTCTTCCGCAAGCTCACCGAGGTGGAGCCCGGCTTCGCGGCGTGGAGCGCCCTCGGCGGCTTCCTCGCCGCGGACCGCAGCCGCGACGAGGAGACCGAGGCCACCTACCTCGAGGCGCTCGAGCTCGCGAAGGACGAGCAGCGCAGCGTCGCGGTGCAGACACTCGCGAGCTTCTACTACTCGCGGGGGCGCTTCGAGGACTCCGAGCGCACGCTGCGCGAGGGCATCGAGGCCTCGGGCGGCGACCTCGACCTCACCTACACGCTCGCCCGCTTCCACCACGCCCGGGGCCAGACCGACCGCGCGGACCAGGTGATCGAGGAGGCCACCCGGGCCCATCCCGACGACCCGAAGCCCCAGCTCGTGCTCTCCGCGTACCGCGGGCAGAAGGGCGACGTGGAGGGGGCGCTCGCCGCCGCGGAGGCGGCGCTCCAGATCGATCCCGAGCACCGCGCCGCGCGCCTGCGCAAGGCCGAGCTGCTGGTGGACCTCGGCTACCGCAACCAGGACACCGCGCGCATCGCCGAGGGCCGCGGCATCCTGGACGCCATCCTCGCCAGGGAGGCCGCGGACCCCGACGCGCTCTTCGTGCGCGCCAAGCTCGAGATGGCCGAGGGCCGCTACGCCGACGCCGTCGCCAGCATGCGCCGCGCCCTCGACGCGCGGCCGGAGTGGGCGCACGGCCACTTCATGCTCGGCTCCGCCCTGTTCGCTGCGGGCGATCGGGCGGGGGCGCGCCCCGAGCTCACGCGCGCCCTCGAGATCGACGCGAGCCTCGTCGAGGCGCGACGCGTGCTCGCCCAGGTGCACGCCGCCCTCGGCGACCACGAGCTCGCCGTCGAGGAAGGAGAGCGCGCGCTCGGGGAGCGCCCCGGCGACGCCAAGCTCCGCATCGTCGTGGCGCAGAGCCTGGTGCGGCAGAGCCAGTTCGACGAGGGGCTCGAGATGCTCCTCGCGATCCCCGAGGCCGAGCGCGACGCCGAGGCGCACTACGCCATCGGCCGCATCCACCAGATCCAGGGCGAGCGTGCCTCGGCGCGGGTCGAGCTCGAGCGCGCCGCGGAGCTCGCGCGGGGCAACTCCGAGGTGCTCGGCGCGCTCCTGCGCCTCGACGCCGAGGACGGGCGGCTCGGCGAATCGCTGGCGCGGATCGACGCGGCGCTGGCCGCGGCGCCCGAGGACGCCCGGATCCTGCGCACGCGGGGGCTCGCGCTGCTCGCCAGCGGCCGCGCTGCGGAAGCGGAGGAGAGCCTGCGCAGGGCCATCGAGGCCGATCCGAACGACCTCTCGAGCTACGGCGATCTGGCCCAGATGCTGGCGCGCTCGGGGCGCAGCGACGAGGCGCTGCGCACCTACGAGCAGGCGCTCGTCGCCCAACCCGAGAGCGCGGCGCTGAACCTGATCGTCGGAATCCTGCACGAGGGGTCGGGGCGGCCGGAGAGCGCGATCGAGTACTACGAGAAGGCGATCCGCATCGACCCGGGCCTCGCCGTCGCGAAGAACAACCTCGCGTACCTGCTCGCGGAGCGCGGCCAGGACCTCGACCGCGCGCTCGACCTCGCGCAGGAGGCCAAGTCGCTCCTGCCGGAGAACCCGAACAGCGCCGACACCCTGGGCTGGGTGCTCTACAAGAAGAGCATCCCCTCCGCGGCGATCGGGTACCTGAAGGAGGCCGAGGGCGGCATGCGGAGCGAGGACCCCGCGCTCGGCATCGTCCGCCAGCACCTCGCCCTCGCCTACGAAGCGAACGGCGACGCGGAGAAGGCGCGCGAGGTCGTGGAGCGCGCCCTCGACGATCTGGGCAAGATCGGGCAGCAGGCGTCCCCGTCCGCGGACGAGCTGCGCCGCATGCGCGATCGCCTCGCCACCACCGCTGCCGCCCCGGCGGAGGGGTGAGCGGGGCCGGACCCGGGTCAAGGCTCTCCCCCCGCCCGCCGATACGCCCTCCCGCAGGCTCTCGCCACGTCCGCCCGGCCGGGTGGCCGGACGGCAGGTCGAGGCGCCGCGGCCCGCGCGCCGCGGCCTCGTCTCGCGCGGGCCACGTCTGGGAGGGATGCGATGAGGTTCGCCACCCTGTTCGTCGCGCCGGTCGCGGCCCTCGGGCTCGCTCTCGCGGCGCACGCAGCCAGCGAGTCGGCCCCGGCGGACTCGACCCCCGCCGCCGGCGCCGCGTCCGCGGCCGCGACCGCTCCCACGGAGCTCGCGCCGAGCGAGCCGTCCGCCGCCCCGGCGGAGGGCGCCGAGGCCGACCAGGCTCCGCCGGCGGTCGCGGACGAGGCCGACTCCGGCGTGACCCTCGGCCCGCTGGGCTACGACTCGAAGGGTCGCCCCGGCCGCGTCCATCTGGTGGTGCCCGGGGACACGCTGTGGGACATCTCCGAGGCCTACCTCGCCACGCCCTGGGTGTGGCCTTCGATCTGGCAGGACAACGGCGAGATCGAGAACCCGCACCGCATCTACCCGGGGGACCGCATCTGGATCACG
>DASRUS010000327.1:0-5115 GCA_035687825.1 Myxococcota bacterium
CCCGCGCGCCGCGAAGCGGCTGCGGAAGGCCGCCGCGTCCAGCGTCGCCACCACGAGGAAGATCACCTCCGCCTGGGTCGCGTAGCGGCTCGTGCCGACCATCCCGGGAACGATGGAGACGCCGTCGAGGATCAGGTTCGAATTCTCGGCCACCGCGCGGTCGATCATGGCCCGCACGCCCACCGAGACCACGGAGGCCTGGGCGCGGAAGCCCGCGACGACGGGATCCTCCGCGCCGGGCGGGGCGTCGAGCACGGTGTGGGCCTCGTACGACGAGGTGTGGATCGCGGGCATGATCTCGGGCGAGAGCATCAGGCGCATGACCTGGCGGATCGAGTCGGTGGAGAGCACGCCGGTGATGCCGAGGCGGTGCGCCACCTCGTGGGCGAGGGACGTCTTGCCGGCGCCCGCGGTGCCGCCGAGCAGCAGGATCAGCGGCCGGGCGCTGTCCTGGAAGCCCCGCCACACGAGGTAGCGGTCGGCGGCGTCGGTGCCGATGCGCCGCCCGAGCGCCTCGTGGACCAGGCGGCGCAGCGCGTGACGCGCGATCTCGCGGGTGCGGCGCCGCACGAGCTCGTCTTCGATCTCGCGCGCCACGTCGAAGCCGTCGTTGGGATCCACGGCCGCGGCGAGGAGCGACTGGGAGAGGAAGCCCTTCGAGAACCGCGTCCCCTCCCCCCGCCCGGTCACCAGGATGTCCGCCGCGAGCGGGAGCGGACCCAGGGCCGCGGCCCGGGGGCCGAGGACCTCGGCGGCCAGGCGCGCGATCTCTTCGCGGCGCACGATGCGCCTGGGGCGGATCCGCTCGCGCACGGCGTTCGCGATGCGGTAGGCCTCGTCGTAGTCCACGCCTCGGGCCATCAAGGAATGGATGAGGATTCCGCGCATGAAGGGGCGCCGCCCCGTCGCATCTTCGACGAGGATGCGCCCCGGATCCTCCTCCGTGAGCGGCGCGGATTCGGGGGGCTTCCGGCTCATGAGGGCGAGCCTACCCCAGCGCGCGCGTCTCACCACTCTGTGTAAGCTCGAGCGCCGCGGCCGGCGGAGCCGGTCGAGATCCACCCGTTTGCGACAAGTTTCGGTGATTTTGGGTTGACTTCCCCGGGGAACGCGGTCTAACCTCCACAGCGTGGACCGAAGGGGGGTCGGTCTCTATGCCCACGCCTGAGCCTTCCAAAGGGCCGGGGGGCGTCCTGTATCGGAGCCGCGACGTCGCGCGGATCCTCGAGATCACGCGCCGGCGCCTCCAGTACTGGGCGAAGAGCGACCTCGTCCCGCCTTCGGTGCGCACACGAGGGGGACATCACCGCTACACGTTCCAGGACCTCGTGGCCCTCAAGGCCGCGAAGCGTCTGATCGACGCCGGCGTCTCGATCCAGCGCATCCGCCGCAGCATCCAGTCCCTGAGACGCACGCTACCGAACGTGCGGCGCCCGCTCGTCGAGCTCCTGCTCGTCGCCACCGGGGATGTGGTGCTCGTGCTGCATCGGGGAACCACCTTCGAGGCCGTCTCGGGCCAGGAGTGGGTGTTCGACGTGGCCCAGCTCCAGCGCGAGGTCGAGACCTGGCGGCGCTCCGAGGCGGGCGGCCCGCGCTCCGCAGGCGCCAGCGGCTCGACCGGGCCGTCGCACCGCTCGGCCTGACGTGGTCCGGATCCGGAAACCGCTTCCGGCCCGAACCGCCGCCGGCCCGACATCGACCGCGCGAGAGCGCGGGCAATCGAGTGCGCTCGCCGAGCGCGCGAGGGGGAGGGACCAGCGTACATGCGCACCGTTGCGATCGTGAACCAGAAGGGCGGCTGCGGAAAGACCACGACCACCGTGAACCTGGCGGGCTGTCTCGCCGCGGAGGGCGCGCGCGTCCTCGTGGTGGACATGGATCCGCAGGCCCACGCGACGCTCGCGCTCGGCGTGGACGCGGAGCGCGTGGACGAGAACCTCTACGACGTGCTCGCCGAAGACGACGGCGTCGAGCGCTTCGAGCGGATCCTGGTGCGCGCGGACGAGAACGTGGAGGTGGCGCCCTCGGGCATCGTGCTCTCGGCGCTGGAGCAGAAGCTCGCCGGCGAGCGCTCGGACGCGCGCACGCAGCGCCTCGCCGCCGCGCTCGCCCGCCTCGACGACCGCTTCGACTGGGCGCTCATCGACTGTCCGCCGAACGTGGGGCTCCTCACCTTCAACGCCCTGCGCGCGGCGCGCGAGGTGATCGTCCCGCTCGAGACGAGCTTCTTCGCCATCCACGGCGTTCACAAGCTCCTCGAGACCATCACGCTGCTCTCCGAGCGCTTGCACCACGACCTGGTGGTGCGGATCCTGCCCACCCTGTACGACGGTCGCACCCGCTACGCGCGCGAGACGCTGGCGGAGATCCGCTCCACGTTCGGCGAGCTCTGCTTCGACACGGTGATCCGCATGAACGTGAAGCTGCGCGAGGCCGCGCGGCACGGGAAGCCCATCGTGCGCTTCGCGCGCTCCGCGAACGGCGCCATCGACTACGGCGCGCTGGCGGTGGAGCTCGCGGCGCTGGCGCCGGACGAGCTGCGGGCGCGGCCGGGGGCCGCGGCCGAGCGCGAGGTGGTGGTGCAGTACCGCGCCGAGCACGCGAACGACGTGCGCATCGCCGGCGACTTCAACGACTGGATCCCCGACAAGGGCGTGCGCTCGCTGGTGCAGTCCGAGGGTCCGCAGCGCGTATGGACGAAGATCCTGCACCTCTCCCCGGGCACCTACCAGTACCGCTACGTGGTGGACGGCGAGTGGCGACAGGATCCCGAGAATCCGCACAGCGTGGACGGGCCGGTGGGCAACAAGAACTCGCTTCTCGTGGTCAGCTAGCGGGCCGTGCCGCGCGACCTCGGCGACGTCCTCCACTACTTCTTCCGCGAGGACGCCGGCGCCCGCCCGGCTGCGCCGGAGCCGGCGCCGCCGGCCGCCCAGCGCGCGGCGCTGCCCGTGATCGCGACGCTGCTCTCGGAGCGCGACGTCGTGCGCGCGGCACTCCTGTGGAACCTCGCCGTGGAGATCGCGCGGCAGGGCGCGAGCGCGAGCGTCGTGGCGCCGGCGGACGGCGACACGTCGGCGCTGTGGCCCGAGCCCGGCCGGGGTCCCCTCGGTGCGGAGCTCGTGCTCACCTTCGCAGACGACCTCGCCGGCCTCGCGCGCTCGGCGTTCGAGGTGGCGGCGCACGCGGGGGCGAGCGCGCGCGACGGCGGCGTCGTGCTCGTGCGCGTGCCGCCGGCGTGGCTCGCCCAGGCCGCCGACGCGGCAGAGCTCTTCGACTGGACGCTGCTCTTCGTCTCTCCGCAGCCGCGCGAGCTGCTCCAGAGCTACGCGGTGGCGAAGCAGCTCGTGAAGGCCTGCCCGCGGGCGCGCCTCGGCGTCACGATCCACGGCCCGCGCAGCGTCGGCGAGGCGCGCGAGGCCTTCGACCGCCTGGCCCGCACCACGCACCGCCACCTGGACCGGACGCTCGCGAGCTACGGTCTGCTCGTGGACGACGTGCACGTGGTCCGCGCCATCGTGAGCCGACGCCCGGTGGGCCTGGCGCATCCCCACGCGGCGGCGACCCGCGCGCTCCAGGACGTGGCGCGCTGGATCCTCCTCGACGCGCAGGCGCCCGCGCGTGGCTGAGCCCGAACGGCTGCGCGGCCGCCTGCGCCAGGGGCTGGCGAAGCTCGAGCCGGGGCTGCGCGTGCTGGCGGAGGACGTGCTCGGGCTCGAGACCTCCCTCGACTTCGTCGGCGCGGACGCGTCGGGGCGCCTCGTGCTCGTGCTCGTCGCGGAGCCCGGGCGCGAGCTCGAGGCGATCGCGGACGCGCTCGCGCAGTCGTGCTTCCTCGCGCCGCGCGTGAAGGACTGGCGCAAGCTCGCCCCGGAGCTCCCCCTGGATCCCGAGCGCGGCGTGCGGGCGCTGGTCGTGGCCCCCGAATTCTGTGCGCGGGCGCGCGCCGCCGCGCAGGCGATCGGCCGGGAGCGGATCGAGCTCGTGCGCAGCCGTGCCGCGGCGCACGAAGGAGCCGGCGAGCTCGAGCTCCGGCGCGCGGCGGAGGGAGCCGCGCAGCCCCTGGCGGAGCGCAGCCCGCGCTGGCCCGCGGGCGAGGCCGAGTCCGCGTTCCGCACCGGACTCGGCGACGCGGACCTCGGCCTCTGCCCGGCCGAGCGCGCGGCGCTTCGCTCGGGATAGGATCCGCGCGTGAGCGACGCGCTCTTCGACCGCGACGACGCGGAGCCCCTCGACCTCTGGGTCCGGCCGGCCGCGCCCCCCCCGCGCATGGCGGGCGCGCGCGGCCTGCGCTTCGAGTTCGCGAGTCGCGGCGACCGCGTGCCCGGGCGCGTGATCCTGCCGCCGGAGGGAGGAGGCGTCCGGCCTCCCGTCATCCTGCTCCAGCACGGCGCGGGCGGCTCCAAGGAGTCCGAGTACCTGGACGTCGCCGCCGCGCCGTGGGTCGCGCGCGGCGCCGCGCTCGTGACCCTCGACTTCCCGCTGCACGGCGAGCGCGCGAACCCGAAGCTCGCCCGCTTCCTCGGTGCCGGGGCGCAGACGCCGGGCGACGACGCGCTGCGCGTCGAGTTCGCGCGCCAGGCGGTCGGCGACCTGCGCCGCGCCCTCGACGCGCTGGCGAAGATCGAGGCGCTCGACGCCGCGCGCGTCGCCTACGCCGGCTTCAGCCTCGGCGCCCTCGTCGGCGCGCTCTTCTGCGCGCTCGACCCGCGGCCCCGCGCCGCGGCGCTGGCGCTCGGCGGCGGCGGCTTCGGCCCGCCGGCGGTGGATCCCGCGCGCTTCGTCGCGCGCATCGCGCCGCGCCCCGTCCTCTTCGTGAACGCGCGCGGGGACGAGACCCTGCCGCGCGCCGCGGCCGAGGCGCTGCACGCCGCGGCCGCGCCGCCCAAGCAGGTCGCCTGGTTCGACGGCGGCCACTCGACGCTCCCCGGTGACGCCCTCAAGACGATGTGGCAGTTCCTCGCCCGACAGCTGGATCTCCGGTAGCCGGCGGATTTCTCAGCGCCAGGAGCGTGCCGCCCACCACGAGCACCGGCATGGCCAGCAGGTTCAGGCCCGGGACGAGGCAGGTGAGGAACGCCGCCGCCCCGTAGCCGAGCATGAGCGCCGGCTGAT
>DASRUS010000328.1:0-6681 GCA_035687825.1 Myxococcota bacterium
CACGATCGCAGGGAAAATCGCGAGCGCCTCCGCCTCCATTTCCTCCAGGTCGATCACTCGTACCGCCCCGTGCTCGGAGAGGAGGCGGCGTGCGACCAGCTGACCGTAATACGGGTTCCCTCCGCCGCCGCAGGCGAGCACGCTCGCTCCGAGTGCCAGCGCAGGGAGATCCGCGGGGGTGATCTCGAAGCTCATGGCGCCGGCTCCAGATCCCCCACCGCCTTCGCCCGAACGCGCAGCGCATCGGAGGCCAGGTAGGTGAGCGCCGCGTCCTCCAGCTCGACGGTGCGGACCGAACCGGGCTGCGCTCCCGCCTCGACCGCCCGGCGCTGCGCCTCGCGCTCGGCGCGGGCGAGCGCATCGGCGCGCGATAGGGTCGCGAGCGAGAAGGTGAGATCGACCTCGCCCCCCACCTGTGCAATGGCCGCGCCGTAGGCGTTGGCGACGTTCGCGTGCTCCGGAGAGACCACCTCGCGGCCGAGCTCGATGAACAAGTGGGTGACGAGCGGGGCTCCCCCACCGACGAGCACCACCGGGAGACGTTGGCCCATCGACTCGAAGTCCTCGAGCAGGCGGGCGAAGCGATCGCGGAGGTGCGCATCGACTTCCCCGATCAGCCGCCGGCCGAGCTCCTCGACGCGGCCTCGCTCGCCGATCTCCACGCGCCCTGCGGCGACCGCGACGTCGGTTAGGGTCAGGGTGGGGCCTCCGAAGACGAGAGCCTCCTCGGTGAGCCGGAAGCCCACGCTGCGCGGCCCCACCGCTCCCGTCTCCGGGTCGACGAGACTGCCGCCGCCCACCCCGATGGAGCAGAGGTCGGGCATCCGGAAGTTGGTCCGTACGCCCGCCACCTCGAGATCGATGCCCGCGAGCTGGGGGTAGCCGCCGCGCAGGCGGCCGACGTCGGTCGTCGTCCCCCCGACGTCGAAGACGATGGCATCGGCGAGCCCGGTGAGCAGCGCCGCGCCCCGCAGGCTGTTCGTCGGCCCCGACGCCAGTGTGAACACGGGGAGCTCCGCCGCCTGGTCGGCGCGCATCACCGTGCCATCGTTCTGGCTGATGAAGAGCGCACCCGGAGCCGCGGCGCGGTAGGCGCTGACGGTTCGTGTCGCCAGCGGTCGCAGCATCGCGTTGAGCAGCGTCGCGTTCTCGCGCTCGAGGATCCCGAACCGCCCGATCCGATGGGAGAGCGAAACCCCGAGCTCGGGATGGGCCCTCCGCAGCCACTCGGCGACGCGAAGCTCGTCCTCGGGATACGAAGTCCCGAACACCGCCGTGACGGCCGCCTGGGTCACGCCGGAGTCGGCCAGCGCCGCAGCGACTCGATCGATCTCGCTCCGGTCGAGCCGCCGGATGGGGCGGCCGTCGTATTCGCGGCCTCCGCGCACGAAGAAGGCCGGGTTGCGAACGACGGAGCGGAGGTCGTCCGGCCAGTCGATCATCGGCGGCAGGGACTCGGAGACCGGAGCTCCGACGCGGATCGCGGCGGCGCGCTCGAGGTGCCGGCGCTCGACGAGGGCGTTGGTGAAGGCCGTGGTGCCTACGTGCACACGGCTGACCAGGTCGTCTCCGCGAACCGCGGCGAGCGCCGCGAGCAGGCCCGTCTGGATGTCGGGAGTCGTCGGCACCTTGACCGTGGCCGCCACCCGACCCCCGCACAGTCGCACGGCGTCGGTGTTCGTGCCGCCGACGTCGATGCCGATCGTGGTGGAGCTCATGCCGATACCCGCTCGATCTCGACGGGAACGCCCCGCGGAACGTGGACCGGTCCGGCGAAGAAGACTCGGTACCGCAGATGACCATAGCCGCCGGCGAAGTGCGTCGGCTTGTAGGGCGAGGGCACCACCTCCATGCTCCCTCGCCAGCCGGGAAATTGATGGGGCTCCCACGCGTGGTAGACGATGGCCTCGCCGGGCGCCACCGCGGGCGAGAGCTTCGCCCCGACGCGGAACGCGCCGTGGTCGTTCCACACGCGCACGCGCGCGCCGTCCGAGATGCCGCGAGCGCGCGCATCCTCGACGGAGAGGAACACGACGGGGCCCCCGCGCTGGAGGCGCAGGAGCTCGGGATGCGCGCGCCAGATCGCATGGATGCTCCAGCGCGTGTGGCCTCCGGTGAGCAGGATCGGGTGCCGGCCGCCCGCCCGGGGCAGGGGCTTCCAGCGCGGCAGCACCTCGTCGGCCTCGAAGAACCAGGGATGGTCGAGGTAGAACTGCTGGCGGCCGGTGAGGGTCGGCCAGGCGCGCTTGCCCTCCACGTGCACGCGCGAAGGGGAGAGCGTCCCGCCCGGCTCGAGCTCGCTCCCGACCCCGCTCGTCGTGCCCCAGCCGCCCGCCGAACGAAGCCTGATCGCGCCGGCGCGGCGCGCCTCGGACCAGCCCACGCCCCGCGTCAGCGAGGAGTTGCGCAGGATCCGATCGAGGATCGCCTCGTCGTCGGCGGGTCCGTAACGCCCGCCCTCGCTGAAGCGATCGTGGATCCGGATGACGTCTCCGCCGAGACCGCGCTCGCGCGCGCGCTCCTGGATCCGCCTCGCGAGGAGCGCCATGATCTCCCACTCGCCCTTCGACTCGCCCTGCGGCGCGACGGCCCGGTCGCCCACCACCGCGTAGGGCGCGAGGGCCATCGCGTACTTGATCCCGCGCTTCTCGTAGTAGCCGGCGGCGGGGAGCACCAGGTCCGCCTTCAGGCCCGTCGCGGAGAGTCGGAAGTCGATCGCGGCGACGAGCCGGAGCTTCGGCCAGAGCACGCGCTCCACCACCTGCGGGAGCGGCCAGCGGCGCAGCGGGTTCACGCCCGAGGTCACGAGCACGCGCGGCGGCCGGTCCGCGGGCAGCCGCACGGGGATCCAGCCGCGCTCGATCGCCTCGCGAAGGTACTCGCGCGCGGGACGCGGAAGGGTCTCGTCGAGCGCCTCGGCGTCCTGGATCTCGGCGAGGCCCGCGTGCAGCCACAGGAAGAGGTGCGAGGGCATCCAGGCGAGCCGGGGCGACGCGGAGGCGATCGCGTCCTCCATCGCCCGGGGAGCGGGCGTGAAGAAGCGCAGGAGCGCGCGCTGGAGGCGCGAGGGTCCCGAGCCGGGGAGCAGGTCGCTCCCGCCGTCGAAGGGCAGCCACGCCGCGAATCGGACGCCGCCCCCGGAGCGCCCCTGCTGGCCGCGCAGCGCGGCCAGCAGGATCAGCGAGCGGTGCAGCAGGTCGGCGTGGTACGACTTGTTCGAGCCCCACGAAGCGTAGAAGAGGACGCGCGGCGAGTGCGCGAGCGTCTCCGCCAGGCGACGCTGCACGCCCGGCGCCACTCCGGTCACGCGGGTCACGTGCTCGGGCGTGTAGGCGCGCAGCCGCTCGCGCAGTCGCTCCATCACGGGCCGCACGCGGACGACCCCGTCTCGCGTCGCGACCTCGAAGGCTCCCGCGAGAGCCGGGACCGCGTCGCCGAGCGCGAGCGAGTCGCTGCGCCTGCCGCGGCCGCCCGGCGCCTCGCGCGCCGCGCCGCGCGCCAGATCGTGCACGTAGAAGACCTCGGAGCTGCCCCCCTCCTCGAGGTCCGACTGGCGCAGGAAGCGGCCCGTGTCGTCGCGCACGAGCAGGGGAAGGTCCGTCTGCTCGCGCACGTAGTCCTCGTCGACGGCGCCGAGCTCGAGGATCCCGCGGGCCAGGCCGAGCGCCAGGGCGGCGTCGCTCCCCGGGTGCGGGTTCACCCACAGCGACGCGTGGATGGCGCTCGGCGAGAGGTCCGGGGCGATCGTGATCAGCGTGGCCCCGCGATGGCGCGCCTCGTTCGCGAAGTGCGCGTCGGGGATCCGCGTCGAAGCGGGATTGCAGTGCCAGAAGACGAGCGCGTCGGCGCGCATCCAGTCGTCGGCGCTGCCGTCGACGAAGGAGGTGCCCCAGGTCTGGAAGGCCCCCATGGCGAGGTCGCCGGTCCCCCCGAAGCCGTCGAGGAGCGTGGCGCCGAGCAGGGTGAAGAGACGCATCTCGCCGAGGCTCGCGGGCCCGCTGTCCACGTTCGAGGTGCCGTTGTCGTAGACGACGGACTCCGGGACGCCCTCGGCGTGCGCGTCGAGGATGGCGTCGGCGAGGCGGCCGAGCGCGTGCTCCCACGAGACGCGGCGCCAGCGCCCCGATCCGCGGGGGCCGACGCGCTCGAGCGGGTGCGTGATCCGGTCGGGCCCGAGCATGGCGTCGGAGTAGCAGGCGCCCTTCTGGCAGCCCCGGGGCGCGAAGTCGGGGAGGCCGGGGGCCTCGCGCGCGTAGACGTCGGCCTGCTCCTCGCGCCACACGACGCCGTCCTTCACGAAGAGATCGAACGAGCAGGCACCGAAGCAGTTCGCGCGCAGGTGCGTGCCCCGCACGACGCGGTCCCAGCGCCAGGCCCGGCGGTAGAGGTCCTGCCAGCCCGCGTAGGAGGGCGCCGCGCGCGCCGTCGGCAGCGCAGGAGCGGAGCTCGCCGCCGTCGCGAGCGGGGCGAGCGCCCGGAGCGAGAGGGCCAGCGAGGAGAACGCCGCCGCCCCGAGCAGCTCGCGCCGGGAGAGCCCCCTCCTCCCGGGCCCCGGCGGACCGTTCGGCCTCACGCGGGCCCGGCGAGCGGCGCCACGTCCACGCGGGTGTCGCGGTCCACCTGGTTGGGCTCGTAGTGCGCGTAGCCCCAGCGCAGGTGCCCGTAGTCGCCCACGAGCTGGGTCACCTTGAAGGGGCTCGGCGCCAGGTGCTGGTGGCTCGTCCCGGTGCGGAACTGATAGGGCTCCCAGGCGTGGAAGATGTGGACCTGCCCCGGGCGAATCGCGCCCGTGAGCTTCGCGCGCGCCTGGAACTCGCCGAGGTCGTTCCACACGCGCACGAGCGCGTGGTCGGCGATCCCGCGCTCGCGCGCGTCGCGCCCGTTGAGATACACGACGGGCTCCCCGCGCTGCAGCCGCAGCATGAGTGCGTGGTCACGCCACATGGCGTGGATGCTCCAGCGCGTGTGACCGCCGGTCAGCGTGAACGGATGCGCGCCGCCCGCGGCGGGGGGGTCCTTGTGCGTGGGCAGCGCCTCGTCGAGCTCGAGGAACCAGGGATGGTCCACGTAGAACTGCTGGCGCCCCGTGAGCGTCGGCCAGGGCTCCTTCTTCTCCACGAAGTCCCGCAGCGGCACCACGGGCTCGTCGAGCGCGTAGTCGGAGTAGATCCCGGCGGTGCCGCCCGGGGTCCCGAGGCTGCGGATGCGCACGGCGCCGCCCTCGCGGCGGAGCGTTTCGAGATCGATGCCACGCGAGGGGGCCGACGTCTTCAGGACGAAGCGCGTGACCTCTTCCTGTGCGTCGGGCCCGAAGCGGCCGCCGTCTCCGAAGCGCTCGTGGAGCGCCGCGATCCCGCACGCGTCGCCGCGGAAGCCACGCACCTCCGCGATGCCGCGGCGGCCCGCCTCGGCGGCCACCGCGCGCGCCAGCAGCGAGAAGATCTCCCACTCGGGCTTCGCTTCGCCGAGCGGGGCCGTGGCGCGGTCCGCCAGCGTCAGGTAGGGGACGAAGGAGGCGATGTACTTGAGCCCGATCTTCTCGTACCAGCCCGCAGCGGGGAGCAGCAGGTCCGACCAGCGGCCCGTCTCGCTCGTCCGGAAGTTCACGTCCACGACGAGACGCGCCTTCGCGAAGAGCGTGTCGCGCACGCGATGGCCCATGCGGCTGTGGCGGAGCACGTTCCCGCAGAACGAGACGATCACCTCCGGCGGCTCGGCGCCCGGCGCGGGCGCGATGGGGAAGTGCCCCTTCGCGAGGGCCTCCTCGAGATAGGGCCTCGCACCCTGCGCGAGCCGAGGATCCCCGTGGGCTGCGGCGCCTTCGAACTCGAGAAGACCGCCGTGGACCGCGTGGAAGATCGAGCTCGGCACGAACATGCGCTCGAACCCGCCGCGCACGCCCTCGGGATCGAGGAACGAGCGGGCGGCGGTCCAGGCGAGGCTCGGCAACCCGAGACCGTCCTGCATCGCGACGAGGCCGAAGCCGTCGAGGGGAATGAAGGCCCCGGAGCGCCAGCCGCCCCCGGCGCGTCCGAGGTTTCCCGTGAGCGAGGCGAGCAGGATCTGCGCGCGCTGCACGAGGTCCGAGTGATAGTGCTTGCACATCCCCCACTGCGAGAGGACGAGCGCCGAGCGCGCCCGCGCGAACTCGCGCGCGAAGCGCCGGATCGCCGCGGGCGCGACCCCCGTGACGCGGGCCGCCGCCTCCGGCCCGAACTCCCGAAGCCGCTCCCGCAGGAGCGAGAAGACGCTCCGCACCTCGACGGCTTCCCCGCCGGCGAGCCGCACCTCGCGGACCGCGTCGAGGGCGGGACGCACGCCGTCGGGCAGGCGGAGGGTCCGCTCGGCGCTGCCCGCGCAGCCGGGCGCCCAGGCGAGCGCGTCGTGAGCCTCGTCCCAGAACGCGAAGACGTCCTCGCGTCCCCCGGCCACGCGGTCCGACTCGCGCAGGAAGCGCTTCGTGTCGCTCCGTACCAGGAAGGGGAGGTCCGTCTGCTCGCGCAGGTAGCCCGGTGCGTGAAGTCCTTCTTCGAGGACGACCTGGCAGGCGGCGAGCGCGAGCGCGGCGTCGGTCCCGGGTCGCGGCGAGAGCCAGAGGTCGGCGTGGATCGCGCTCTGGTTGTAGTCGGGCGCGATCGCCACGACCGTGGCGCCGCGGTAGCGCGCCTCGTGGACGTAGTG
>DASRUS010000329.1:0-6589 GCA_035687825.1 Myxococcota bacterium
CGGAGCCGCGTCGCTCTCAGGCGAATGCATAGGACCCGTAGCCTACGACCTCGTCGCGGCTTCCCGCGGTGTCTCCGGAATTGCGGAGGTCGAGCGTGCGTGCGCGGAGGTCGTGTCGCTTCGCCGCGACGAGGAGCCCCCGCGCGGGCACCCGCCCGCACGCCGACTCCTCGTCGAGGCCCTCGGGCCGCAACTCCTCGATGGCGCGCGTGGTGCGCGCGTCGATGCGGCGCGCCGTCTCGTAGTCGTAGTAATGGGAGAGGTCGGAGCTCACGACGACGAGCGTCTCGCGCCCGCCCCACAGGAGCTCGAGCACCTCGGCCACCTCGTCGGGGGTCGCCTCCCCCACGGAGATCGGGACGAGCCGGAACTCGCCGAGCACGCGCTGGAGGAAGGGAAGCTGCACCTCCAGGCTGTGCTCCCACTCGTGGGGCGCGTCGAGGCGCTTCACCTGGGGGAGGTGCGCGATGGCAAGGGTCGCCTCGGCGTCCACGGGGACGTCACCGAGCGGTGTCGCGAAGACCTCGGCCGTGCTCGCGGCGAGCCCGCGCAGGGGCACCCGGTGCGACGGCCCGAGGAGCACCACGCGCCGGACGACGCCCCGCAGCGCCTCGACCTCGACGTACGCCGAGGCGGCGACCGGGCCCGAGTAGACGTAGCCCGCGTGGGGCGCGATCAGGGCCTTCGGGGGCGGGGCGTCCGGCGGGGTCCGGCGCGCCCGCCGGGCCGCCTCGAGGTAGCCGTCCACGGCGGCCGCGAGCGCTCGCGGATCGGCGGGGTAGAACGTCCCGGCGACGGCGGGCGCGCGCACACGGGTCCTGGCGCTGGGGGCGGCCACGCCCGGGAGTTTCCGTCCCGGCCTCGGCAGGTCAAGTGCTGTGCGGCCGGGTCACCCCGCGCAGGACCTCGAGCGGGCCCCGCTCGCGCAGCAGGGCGAGCTCGGCGCGGTCGCGCACGTAGAACGACCCCGCGAAGCCGAGGGCGTTCACCGAGATCGAGCCGAAGTGCTCGCGCGTGCGCGGGACGACGAGCAGCCACTCGCGCGTGGCGAGGAGGTTCATGGGTCCCGGCGCCGCGGGGTCGAGCCCGAGGGCGTCGAGGAGTTGGAGCTGGGTGGCGTGCAGCTGCGCGGCCCCGGCGGATTCGAGCCGCGCCCAGGCGTGCTCGAAGGGGAGCTCCCCGGCGATGAGGAGCCTCTCGCTGGGGACCCGATCGCGCCCCGGGCCGAGGGGCAGGGGCACGAGCTGGAGGTGCTTGTGGCGCTGGCTCGCGCCGGCGGGGGCGCCCGCGTTGTAGAAGCCGAGACCGTCGATCTCCCTCAGGCAGAGCGCGAGGGCCTCGAAGTCCGCGCGGCCGAGGGGAGCCTCCTGCTCCTCGAAGGCGCGCGTCACGACCAAAAGGTGGGGCTCCACGACCGGGAACTTGTTCAGGAGGCAGACGTGGGTCGGCGTCAGGTCGGCGACGAAGAGGTCCTCGTCGTACGGCAGGAAGGGATTGCGCGCCGTGCGCTCCGCCAGGTCGCTCGCGCGCTCCTTGCGCTCCACCTGGGTGGACACGTGCACGAGGAACCCGACGCCCCGCTCCTCCACCACCTCGCACGCGGTGGGGATGCGCTGGAGCGCGCCCCGGTGGAGCGCGTGCGCGGTCGCCGCGCGGACGCGGGTCCAGAGCATGCCGGGCTCGAGCACGGGCGGGCTCAGGCCGAGAGGGCCTCGTAGCTCACCCCAGTGAGCTTCTCCGAGATCTCCCACAGCCGGCGCGCCGCTTCGGCGTCGTGGGAGCGCGCCGTCGAGCGCACCTGCTTCGGATGGCCTCGGTTCTCCATGAAGCCGTCGGGGCCCACGTAGTCGCCGCTCTTCACGTCGGGCGCGGCGGCGGCGTAGAGGGTGGGGAGCGCACCGTGCGCCGCGTCCTGCGAGAAGAGGCGGTTCCCGAGGCGCATGATCCGGGCCGTGAGCGCGGAGCCCTCGAGCTGCGGCCCCACGAACTGGAGGTTCGTCGCGGCGTAGCCCGGGTGACACGCGGCGCTGATCACGCTCGAGCCCCGAGCCGCCAGCCGCCGCGCGAGCTCGTACGCGAAGAGCAGGTTCGCGAGCTTGCTCTGGGCGTAGGCGCGCCACTTGCCGTAGCTCCGCTCGCCCTGCAGGTCGTCGAAGTCGATGCGCCCGATCTTGTGCGCCGTGCTCGCCACGGTGACGACGCGCGCCTCTGGCGTCGCGAGGAGCTTCGGGAGGAGGAGGCCCGTGAGGGCGAAGTGGCCGAGGTGGTTCGTCCCGAGCTGCATCTCGAAGCCGTCGGCGGTGGTGCGGCGGGGGATCGCCATCACGCCGGCGTTGTTCACGAGGCCGTGGAGCCCCCCGGGCCGCTCCGCGAGCGTCTTGGCACAAGCACGGATGGAGGCGAGGCTCGCGAGATCGAGCTCCACCGCGTCGAGGGACGCCGAGGGCCGCGCCCGCGCCACGTCGTCCAGCGCCGCGCGCGCCTTCCCGACGTCGCGGCAGGCGAGGATCACGCGCCCGCCCTTGCGGGCCAGGGCGCGGGCGGCCTCGAGGCCGATGCCGCTGTTGGCTCCGGTCACGACGAAGGTCTTGCCGGCGAGATCGGGGAGATCGTCGGCGGTCCAGGGCATGGGGGCTCCTCCTGACGGAATGCTATCCGGGCCGGGACGCGCGCGCCGCACGAGCCGCTAGGCTCCCGCGATCCAGGGAGGTGCCCGTGTACGCCGCGAGACTCGCCCGACTCCTCGTCGTCCTCCTCGTCGCCGCGCGCGCCAGCGGCGAGCCGGTGGCCGTGGGGAGCACGCTCCCGCCCCGGTCGCTCCCCGACCAGCACGGGATCGTCCACGCGATCGACGAGTCGGTGCGCCTCGTGCTCTTCAGCCGCGACATGAAGGGTGGGGGCGTCGTGAAGGAGGCGCTCCAAGCGGACGGCCGGGGCTTCCTCGAGCGCCACCACGCCCTGTACGTCTCGGACGTGAGCCGAATGCCGGGGATCATCCGGGCCACCATCGCGAAGCCCCGCCTGCGCGGTCGCGGCTATCCGATCCTCCTCGACGAGGAGGGCACGGCGACCGCGGACCTGCCCGCCGCGGACGGGAAGGCGACCCTCCTCTTCCTCGACGAGCTCCAGGTGAAGCGCGTGGAGCAGGTGAGCTCGGTGGAGGAGCTGCGCGGGGCCATCGAGCAGGGAGCGGAGAGCGAGCAGTAGCGCCGGGCGCTCACTCCATCGCCCGGTACACCTGCATCACGTAGTCGCGCAGCATGCGGTCCGCGCTGAAGCGCAGGCCGACCGTGCGCAGCGACGACTTCACCCGCTTCACCCACCCGCGCGGCACGCCGTCCGCGTCGCGCTCGTAGAAGAGCGGGGCGATCTCCTGCTCGATGAGATCGAGGAGCGCCGCGGCGTCCCGGTCGTCCTGGGCGTCGTGGTGCGCGTCGATCTCGCCGTCGATGGCCCAGCCGTTCGTGCCGTCGTAGGCCTCGGTCCACCAGCCGTCGAGGATGCTCAGATTGAGCGCCCCGTTCAGCGCCGCCTTCATCCCGCTCGTGCCGCTCGCCTCGAGGGGCGGGCGGGGCAGGTTCACCCACACGTCGCAGCCGGCCACGAGATGGCGCGCGATCTCCATGTCGTAGTCGTGGAGGTACGCGATGCGCTCGCCCACGTGGGGCGCCCCCTTCGCCGCGAAGAGCTGCTGCACCACGCGCTTCGCACCGTCGTCCGCCGGGTGGGCCTTGCCCGCGAGCAGGATCTGCACCGGCCGCTCGCCGCCGAGGAGGCGGAGCGCCCGCGGCAGGTCGCGGGAGAGCAGGTACATGCGCTTGTAGGTGGCGAGCCGGCGCGCGAAGCCGATGGTGAGGCGCTCGGGATCGAAGGCGCGCGAGGCCTGCTCCACGTAGTCGCCGGACTCCCCCCGCGCCAGCCGGTCGCTCGTGGCGCGGTCGCGCACGTGGTGGACCACCTCCGCGCGCAGCCGGCAGCGCACCGCCCAGAGCGCCGCGTCGGGGATGTCGTCGAGCTTCGCCCACGCGTCGGGCTCGTGGCAGCGCTGCTCCCAGCCGGCGCCGAGAAAGCGATCCAGGAGCTCGCGCATGGGCGCCGCCATCCAGGTGCCGACGTGCACGCCGTTCGTCACCGAACCGATCGGGACCTCGTCGTCACGCTCCTTGCGGAAGAACGGCCGCCACATCGTGCGCGCCACCGCACCGTGTCGCTGGCTCACGCCGTTCGCGCGGCGCGAGAGGCGCAGGCCGAGCTGCGTCATCCCCGGCGCCTCGTCGCGCCCGGGCTCCGTGCGGGCGAGGTCGAGGACGCGCTCCCAGTCCGCGTGCAGCCGCTCCGGGAGGCCGGAGAAGACGCTCGCCATCTCCTCCGGGGCGTAGGTCTCGTTGCCCGCGGGTACACACGTGTGCGTCGTGAAGACGGTGCGCCGCCGCGCCGCGGCGAGGGCGTCCTCGAAGGACGCACCGGCCGCCACCTCGGCGGCGGCGACCTCGAGGGGCGCCAGCGCCGCGTGACCCTCGTTCAGGTGCAGCACGCTCGGCTCGATCCCCATGGCGTGCAGGGCCTGGGCGCCGCCGATCCCGAGCAGCGCGTACTGCGCGAGGCGCGTCGCGCGGTCGCCCACGTAGAGGCGCGCCGTGATCCAGCGATCCACGCGGCGGTTCTCCGGCAGGTCCGCGTCGAGGAGGTAGAGCGGCACGCGCCCCACGTCCACGCGCCAGATCTGCGTCACCACGTGACGCCCCCGCATCGGGACGCTCACCGTGAGGGGATCCGTCCCGTTCGTCGTGACCAGCGCGGCGGGCAGCCGGTGCGGGTCGGTGTCGATCCAGTACTCGTGCTGCCAGCCCGAGACGTCGATGCGCTGGCGGAAGTAGCCCTGGCGGTAGAGGAGACCCACCGCGACCAGGGGAAGCCTCGCGTCCGAGGCCGCCTTCAGCAGGTCGCCCGCGAGCACGCCGAGGCCGCCCGCGTAGATGGGGAGGGACGCGTGGATGCCGTACTCGGCGCAGAAGAACGCGACCGGCCGGGCGGGTGTGATCCCGCCGTAGGTGGGCGCCTCCGAGGCTTCGAAGAAGACGCACTCCTCGAGCGCGTACGCGCGCCGGCAGAGATCGCGGTCCATGGCCGCGCGCTCGAGCGACGCGGTGGGCGCCTCCTGGAGGAGGCGAACCGGATTGCCGCTGCACATCTCCCAGCGGTACGCGTCCACCGCGGCGAAGAGCTCCTCGCCGCCGCGGATCCAGGACCAGCGGTAGTTGAAGGCGAGGCGCGCGAGCGGCGCGAGCGCCGACGGCAGCCGCGCGGCGAGCTGGTCCGCCGCACGCCGAATATCCTCTCCTCCGGGAGCCCTCACGAGCACGTCCGGTCCCCCACGCGTTTCACCCGTCGGCCGCCCATCATAGCCCTCGCGCCGCAGCGCCCCCGCACGCGCCGCTTGCTTCCCTCCGCCCCCGGAGGGGATACTGGCAGGGTGCGACGCGCCCGCGCCCCTCTCGCCGCGGCGATCTTCGCGACCTCGATCGCCCTCGCGAGCGGCGAGTGCCGGGAGCGATCCCGGGCGAGCGCGGCTGCCGACGAGGAGCCCGAGACTGCCATGGAGCTCGTCTCTCCCGCTTTCGCGCCGAAAGGCGAGATCCCGGCCCGCTACACCTGCGAGGGGGACGACCTCTCGCCGCCCCTGCGCTGGTCCGGCGTCCCGACCGCGGCCCGGAGCCTCGCCCTCGTCGTGTACGACCCCGACGCGCCGGACCCGCGCGCGCCGAAGCGCACGTGGGTGCACTGGGTGCTGTACGGGATCCCGCCCACCGCGACGGGGATCGGGGAGGGCGCCTCGGCCGGGAAGCTACCGGTCGGGACGCGCGTCGGAACGAACGACTGGGGGCGGACCGACTACGGGGGCCCGTGCCCGCCCATCGGTCGCCACCGCTACTTCCACGCGCTCTACGCCCTCGATGTGGATCCCGGGGAGCTCCGTTCCCCGACGAAGGCCGAGCTCGAGAGGGCGATGGCGGGCCACGTCCTAGCAAAGGCGGAGCTGGTCGGGACGTACGAGAAGAGGCAGCGGTAGCGGCGCTATGCTGCAGGTCACGATGTCGATCCTGCGACCCAGGCTCGTTCTCCCCGGCTTCCTCGGGATCTTCGCCGGCGCGCTCCTCGCGCTCGCGCCGGCGCCCTCACTCGCGGGAGCGCGGGGGCTGCGCGCGTCGCACGCGCAGCACGCTGTGACGTCGAGCCGCGTCCAGGTCTCGCACGGCGTGGAGGTCCTGAAGGGCTGCGGCTTCGACGCCGCGCGTCCCGGCCGCCTCGCGCCGCGCCCCGTCGCGCACCGCCCGCTGCGCGGCGTCCCGGATCCTCCGCCGGGGCACGGCTTCCACGACCGGCCGCTCGTGATCTTCGTGGACGACGGGCCCGAGATCGTGATCGACCAGCCGGGCGTGGTCATCATCATCGAATGACGCTGCGCTTCACCTACGCCGAGTCGATGTGCGATCCCGGGCAGCTCCTGCCCCTGGCCGTGGCGGCGGAGCAGGCGGGCTTCTCGTCGTTCACGGTGCCCGACAGCATCGCCTACCCGCAGCGCTCCGCG